>CAMATE010000233.1 GCA_945861075.1 Akkermansia muciniphila | reverse complement strand
GGGCAGCAACGGCACCGGACAATTTTGCCGCAGACCCACCTTTGCCCGGGCACAAACGGGCCGTTTAGGCCTCACAGTCGGCAAAAACATCGGTTTTTGGGCTGTTTTAAAGTCTGGCACGCCCGTTGCTTAAGGCTTCTCGCAATGAGTAGCGTCGCAGAAATCGAAATCATGAAGGCAATGGAGGTCCAGTTGCCTTTGGGCCTTCTGGGTTTTGAGAACATCAAGACCTACTCGCTCACCAGCCCGCCCGATCAAGAGCCGTTCAGCTGGTTGACGATGTGCACTGGAGAAGGCCTCGCCTTCCTAGTGTTGCCGCCCGCGTTCGTGCTGAACGACTACGCCCCGGACCTAAGCAATGATGATGTGAACTTCCTGGAGATCCGTCATCCCGATGATGCGATGATCCTGAACATCGTGAAACTGCGGCCCAACGGCACCGCCACGGTGAATCTCAAGGCCCCCATCGTGATCAACCGGCATACGATGATCGGAAAGCAGGTCGTCCTGAGCCAATCGGCTTACGCGATCAATCACCCGATTCAATCTGCCTAACCTGCACGAACCAAGGAGGGTCCTATGCTGATACTTTCACGCAAATCTGGAGAGAGCCTCGTCATCGACGGGCGGGTGATCGTCAAAATCATCCGTACCGACGGCGACACGGTTAAAGTGGGCATCGAGGCCCCGGCCAACATCCCTGTTCACCGCCAGGAGGTGTACGAAGAAATCCAAAAGGCTAATCGAGAGGCCGCCAATCAGGCCCCCCTCGCCCAATTGCCTTCACTGGTCAAACCCAAGAAACCCAGCGGTTCCACCCCTTTAAAACCTGCCAACAACCAACAACAAACAACTAAAGCCGTATGATCATCAGTTCCAACTTGGCAGCGCAATCCGCTGCCAACGACCTCAGCAAGACGTCCTCAGCGCTGGCCAATTCGCTTGCCAAGCTCAGCTCGGGTTCCCGCATCGTCAATGCTTACGATGACGCGGCCGGGGTGGCCATCAGCATGCGCTTCGACTCCAAGATAGATCGAGCCAATGCGGCAAAGGACAACGTGGCTAACGCCATGTCCTACACCCAGACCCAGGACGCCTACCTCAAGCGTATCGCAAAGACGCTCAATCGCATGAGCGAACTGGCCATGTTGTCTCTCGACGGCACCAAGAGCGATGCCGATCGCACTCTCTATGACAACGAATTCACTCAGCTCAAGTCCTACATCGGGGATGTGGCGAGCAAGGAGTTCAATGGGGTCAGCCTGTTCTCGTCGGCGAACGTCACGTCCGTGATTGATTCAGAGGGGACCAGTTTCAACATGAGCCCCATCGACCTCGGTGGCTCAACCTACACCGCAGTCACTGGCGGGTCGATCTCGACAACAGGCAGCGCAACGACCGCACTCAACGATATCCGGTCCGCCATCACCCAACTGGCCGGCGACCGCGCCACCATCGGGTCCTATCAGTCTCGGCTCAATATGGCGAACGATCAGCTCGCGGCCACCATCGAGAGTTTCGGATCTGCCAGCTCGCTCATCAAGGATGTCGACGTCGCTCGCGAAAGCACCGAGTACTCACGGCAGAACATCCTCAACCAGGCCACGACTGCGATGCTCGCCCAGGCCAATAATTTACCTCAGTCGGTCATGCGCTTGCTGCCGCAGTAAACAGCACACTCCCTCATGATGAATTAACACAGATAAACCCAAACAAATCTTCCAAATAACATGATCATCGGAACCAATCTCGGAGCCCAATCGGCCTCCAACGACCTTTCCAGGACTTCGGCCGCACTGACCAAATCGCTCGCCAAACTCAGCTCCGGCTCACGCATCGTCAATCCCTACGACGACGCTGGAGGTCTGGCCACCAGCATGCGATTCGATGCCAAGATCGAACGGGCCAACGCTGCCAAGAACAACGTCTCCAACACCCAGTCGTTCGCCAACACCCAGGACGGCTACCTCAAGCGGGTCGCTCACACCCTGAACCGCATGAGCGAACTGGCCATGCTGTCCCTAGATGGCACCAAGAGCGATGCCGACCGCGCCCTCTATGACAACGAGTTCACCCAACTCAAGTCCTACATCAGTGAAGTAGCGACCAAAGAGTTCAACGGCGTCAGCCTATTCTCGTCGTCAAACCTCACCTCCGTGATTGATTCGGAAGGCACGTCGTTCGAAATGGCGGGCATCAATCTTGGATCCGCAACCTACACGGCTGTTTCCAGCACATCGACCATCGGAACAACCGGTGCGGCTACCACCGCGTTGTCCAACATCAAAGGTGCGATCACCGAACTGGCGTTGAACCGCGCCACCATCGGCGCTTACCAGTCCCGCCTCAACATGGCTTCGGATAACCTGGATGCCACCGTTGAAACCTTTTCGGCTGCCACCTCCGCCATCAAGGACGTGGACGTCGCCCGCGAAAGCACCGAGTACTCACGGCAGAACATCCTCAACCAGGCCACGACAGCGATGCTCGCCCAGGCCAATAATTTACCTCAGTCGGTCATGCGCTTGCTGCCGCAGTAAACGGCACACTCCCTCGCGAAGAGGATTGACTGAGATCCCACGGCACCAACCGATCTCGTTCCCATGAACCTAGGGACCAATATCGCGGCACAATCCGCCTCCATGGCTTTGGCACAAACCTCTGCCGCTTTGGCGAGGTCGTTGAGCCAACTCAGTTCCGGTTCCCGGATCCTCAACGCGTCCGAATTGGCGATGAGCATGCGGTTCGATGCCAAGATCGAGCGCGCCAATGCCGCCAAGGACAACGTATCCAGCGGTCTGTCGTACGCCTCCACCCAGGATGGTTATCTGAAGCGAATCGCCAGGACTCTGGACCGGATGAGCGAACTGAGCATGCTCTCCCTGGACGGCACCAAGAGCGATGCGGACCGCGGTCTCTACAACAACGAATTCGTTCAGTTGCAGGACCTGATCAAAGAGATTGCCACCAAGGAATTCAACGGAGTGTCCCTCTTCTCCGCTGTGGATGTGGAATCGGTGATCGATTCTGAAGGAACCACGTTCACCTTGGACGGGATTGATCTGGGTGCTTCTTCGACGACGTACAACAACGTCACCACAAGCGGCACCTCCATTTCCAGCACCACCGCAGCCACAACGGCGTTGAACTATATCAAGACCGCCATCATGGAACTGGGCAAAGATCGAACCGAGGTCAGCGCCAATATTTCCCGCTTCAACATGGCCTCGGAGACGTTGGATGCCACCATCCAAACCTTTTCGGCGGCCTCGTCCGCGATCAAAGATTTGGATGTCGCCAAGGAATCCACCGAGTACTCCAAGCAGAACATCCTCAGTCAAGCCACCACGGCCATGCTGGTTCAGGCCAACCAGTTGCCACAATCCGTGTTGCGGCTCCTGCCGAACTGAATACGGATCGATTAACGGTCCGAAGGGTTAAGGAAGCGCCATCGAACGATGGACAGTCTGCTTTTTAATCCGAGTGCAGTTTTTGTTGGGTCCATCGGTTTTCCCTTGGCCGTCTGGGCCTTTTCGCGATTACCGTAGGCGCATCCTTCGGTGGCGTCCGTGTCGGGGCTTCATCTGTCCTCGACCGGCATCCCATCCATGAAGAGGAATGCACGATCTGAAATAATTTCGATGAACACCGTCACGCAACTCAAGACCGTCCGTAAGAACACCAAGTCCAAGGTCGAGGCAGAACTCTCACGAACCGGTGGTTTGCTGCGCCTGGCTCCGGCCTGGGTGCCCCGCTCCTTCCTCCAACCGGGCCTCCGCCTCAAACTCCACCCGGACGACACCTACGCCTATGGCGCCAACCGCGGTGGTATCGACGAACGTTGGTTCGCTTCGACGACCGAAGCCGCCAACGAAGGGCGCGTGCCGGATGAGGGACTGAGCTACGTGGTGGTGGGCAAAGAGCGCTTCACCTTGCGTCAGGCCGTTGAGGACACCGGTGCCACCTTGGTGGGCAAGTCGATTTGGAAAAAGTACGGACGCTGGCCCGTGTATTCCAAGTTCTTCGACAACATGGGGCCCATCCCCCACCACATGCATCAGTCGGCCAAGCAGGCCAAGCTGGTGGGTCAGGAAGGCAAGCCCGAGAGCTACTACTTCCCGCCCCAGCACAACAATGTCGGAAACAACTTCCCGTATACTTTTATGGGCTTCGAGCCGGGCACGACCAAGGCTCAGGTCCGGAAGTGCCTCGAGGACTGGAACAAGGGCGACAACGGCATTCTGGACCTCTCCAAAGCCTATCGCCTCAAGCCGGGGACCGGTTGGCTCATCGACCCGTGCATTCTCCACGCTCCGGGCAGCTTGTGCACCTATGAGCCCCAGTGGGGTAGTGACGTGTTCGGCATGTACCAGAGCATGGTCGAAGGGCGCTATGTGCCTTGGAGCCTGCTGGTGAAGGACATGCCCAAGAAGTACCATCAAGACATCGACTTCATCGTCGAGCAATTGGATTGGGACAAGAACGTCGATCCGAATTTCAAGGACAACCACTACCTCGAGCCGGTGCCGGTGGCCGACACCCGCAAGGAAGGCTTTGTCGACCGTTGGATCGTGTACGGCAAGGTGGACGGCGAGCAGCTTTTCACGGCCAAGGAACTGACCGTCGATCCGGGCATGAAGGCCACCATCAAAGACAATGGCGCCTACGGACTGATTTGTGTCCAGGGCAGCGGCAAGATCAATGGTCAGCCGCTCAACAGCCCGAAGCTGATCCGTTTCCACGAACTCACCGAGGACGAATACTTCTGCACCGAAGACGGCGCTAAGTCTGGCGTGACCTTCGAGAACACCAGCGAAACCGAACCTCTGGTCTGTTTGCGCTACTTCGGCCCCGAAGTGAATCCGGATGCCCCGGTCATGGGAGCCTACCGCAAGAACACCTTCGCCTGAGCCTTGGGTTCGGTGCATTGACCTTTCAGCCCCGGCGCCATTCTTGTGGCCCGGGGCTTTTTGGTAAACACTCCGGCAAGCAAATGAACGCAACAGTCGCCATCCTTGAACGGTCACGGGTCGACATTGACCCGGCGGGGTTGGCTTCCTAGCGTTCCGTTTCAGACGTTCCCACTGAGGAATGTCTCTCTTCGATTGGTCTGAATGAAAAACTCTTTGGAAACCCGACTGGGCCTCTTTTTCGCCCTGGTCTTCGTGGCTGCGTTCGTCTTGTTCGAGATGGTCGGGGGCGGTCGCTTTTTCGGCAGCGGCATTCCGATCAAGGCCCGCTTCAACACCGCCGGTGATCTCAAAGCAGGCGACCCCGTCAAATTGGCAGGCGTGGACATTGGACGGGTTCAAACCATCCAGATCGCCGATGGCAAAGTGGAGGTGGGCATGACCGTGGAACCAGCCGCCGGTGTGCGCACCGACAGCAAGGCCGCCATCAAGTTCACCGGCATGATGGGGCAAAACTTCGTGGCCCTCGATTTCGGCAACCCCGCGTCACCGGTGGTGGCGACCGGTGCCCTTCTGGAAAGCCGGGAACAACCCGATTTGGCGGCCATCATGAGCAAACTGGAGAGCGCAGCCGAAGGGATGCAGAACATGACCAAGAGCTTCAGTGGCGAGGAATTCAGCAAGCTGCTGGGGCCGATGACCGACATGATCAAGGACAACC
>CAMATE010000232.1 GCA_945861075.1 Akkermansia muciniphila | reverse complement strand
CCTTCGATCGGCAAGTCGAGGCACGGATTAGTCGACGGCAGAACCACGATCGACTCGCCGACAACTTCCAATGGCTCCGGCAGCACAGCGGCGTGCACTTGCATGCCGATCTCATCGTGGGTCTTCCGGGCGAGACCTTGGAGTCCTTTGGACAAGGCTTTGATCGATTGATCGGACTCGGGCCCCAGGAAATTCAGGTCGGTATCCTCAAGCGCCTGCGCGGCACCCCCATCATTCGCCACGATGCGGAGTGGCAAATGGTCTACAACCCCCACCCGCCCTACGAGGTGCTCTCCACCCGCACCCTCGACTTCGCCACCCTGGCCCGCCTGCGTCGGTTTGCGAAGTTCTGGGACCTCTTCGGCAACAGCGGCAATTTCGTGGAGAGCCTGCCGATGTTGTGGGTTTACGGTCGCAGGCCAAGTACCACAGCAATCCACCCACAGGCTGAAGCATTGACCAACGGAGGCCCGACCCCGGGCGATCCGGTCCTCGAAGAGCCAACGCCCCGAGGGGCGGAGACCGAGGGTTCCTCCGGGGAGGATTCAGCCGCCGTGGGCTCGGCGTTCAAGACCATCCTGGCTTGGAGTGATTGGCTTCATGGACAGGGCGTCAAAGGCCACGGCATCGCCCTGCCCCGGCAATACGAACTGCTGTGGCGTTGGTCGGTGGAGGTGTTCAAAATTCCCGCCGATGTGTTCGGGCCCATACTGGCGCGCGACTACCGTCGCCCCGGTCGCACCGACCTGCCCGCTTGGCTCACGCCGTTCGCCGGCGATGCGGCCGCACCCCGGCGTCTCGCGCGTCTGCCGCGACGGCAGGCGCGTCACTTGGGTCCCAGCGAACAGCCCGCACCCACCGCCGATCTGCGAACGCCTCGATCCTAGGCCACATCGCCAGCCGTTTTAGGTAGCCCCATAACGGTATCGGAAGTATGCAAAGCATATTCCGAATGAACCCAGTGCCAGGTCTACCCTCAGCCACAATCCTGGATTCACCGAATCGGAGGCTCGTCGGATTTTTGCTCGGACTACTGGTCATGGTGAGCGCGATCGAGTTGGGAATACGCTGCAACGAATCCCTTTTCGAAGCAGCCACCCATCGTGCGCTCGCCAAGACGGCGATCTTCAGCATGCATCCGCGGGTAGAAGTGCTCTTTCTGGGGACGTCACGGACGCAGGACGGCGTCAATCCCGAGCTAGCCAGCCGGGCGGCGAACGAGACGTCGCCCGAACTAGGACCCGTGCCCGGCTTCAACGCCGCCTTCACAGGATCGAGCCTCGACGCGCTCATTGCACTAGTACCGCGGTTTGGTTTCCGCCGAGACCTTCACCTGGTGGTGGTTGAGCTTTCAGAACCCCAGATCATCAATGAACCCGCGCCCTGGGAGGACCAACCTTCCGCTCCAAGGACTCTTGAGGAACGCTTCGGGCGCCAAATGCGGCACTTAGCTTGGGTGCGTCATCGCAAGGCTTTCCTCGGGGAAGGTCTCGGAAGACTTCCTGCCCTGCTGGTCTTCGGTGAGTCCCTTGGGGGCTGGGAGACGAAGGGAAGCCAGCAAATCGCCTCGTGGCTTGGGCGCAAGGAATCCCCAGCCAGCGGCTTCGACCCATCACTCTGGATCCCCCGACGCTTCGCCGGGGACACCCCTGAGCACCCCTTGACCTCGCCCCGCGATGCGGTGGCCGATCGGTTGGCGGAAGTGGCTCAACGGTTCCGCGCGCGCGGCATCGGGGTGCTGTTCGCGGTACCGCCACTGTCCGCGACTGCCACGAACGCCCCAGAACGAAAGGATCTCCAGACGCTGTTCGCCGAAGTCGCCCGGCGGAGTGGATGCGAGGTCTGGGACTACACGGCGGCCCGGCCACCCGAGGGCCTGTTCAAGGATGCAGGTCACCTCAACCGGGAGGGCCGGGCACACTATTCGAGGGCTTTAGGCAATCGATTGGCGGAGGCGCTTAAGGATCGTTGATGCTCTTCAATTCGCTCACATTCCTCGCCCTTTTGCTACCCACCCTCGGGTTGTACTGGGTCTCGACATCGCAGTCCGTGAGGCTCTGGTCGCTGCTCAGTGCATCACTGGTATTCTACGGGTACCACCACTGGCCAAGCGTCTTCCTGCTGCTCTTCACGATCGGCTTCAACTTCGCCCTCGGACGGCTTCAATCGCGGCGGCGTTCGCCCGGACTGCTACTGGCCGCCGTGGTTGGGAACCTTGCGGTGCTCGGCTGGTTCAAATACGCAACCTTCGTCGCCGAAAACCTAGTGGCGGTGCTCGCCATGCTAGGCTGGAACGTGGAGGTGCCCCGACCGCCGGCCCTTCTGCCCCTGGGCATCTCGTTCTTCACCTTCCAAGTCGTCGCCTACCAGGTCGATGTGCACCGCGGTGAGGTCCCAGCGGAGACTTCTCTTATCCGGTTCGCGGTCTTCAAGTGCTTCTTCCCGCAGTTGATAGCCGGACCGATCGTGCAGGCTAAGGACTTCCTGCCCCAGTTGCGCGAGGCGGTGACCTTCGATCCTGCACGATTCCATCGAGGGATCTGGCTCGTCGTCGCCGGAGCAGCACTGAAGGTCGGGGTGGCCGACGTGCTCGCGCAGTTCGCCGACGACGCCTTCCAGAATACCAGCCGCCTGACGACCACGGCCGCCTGGACGGGACTCTACGCTTACGCCTTCCAACTCTACGCAGATTTCTGGGGCTATTCGACGATGGCGGTCGGCCTCGCGGCACTCTTCGGGCTCGAGTTGCCGCTGAACTTCGATACGCCCTACCTGTCGACCAGCCTCCAAGAATTCTGGAGGCGCTGGCACATCACGCTCTCGGGATGGTTCCGCGACTACGTTTACATCCCGCTCGGTGGAAACCGACGCCGGCGCGACCTAAACCTTTTGGCCACCATGACCCTCGCGGGACTCTGGCACGGCGCAGGTTGGAATTTCGTGCTGTGGGGCCTCGGTCACGGGTTGTGGTTGGTGGCCGAGCGTCATGCGCCCGAGTTGCCAAGATCGAATCGCTGGTGGATTCGCGCCGCGAGGACCCTACTGGTCTTCCATGGCGTGTGTCTGCTTTGGGTCCTGTTCCGATCGCCGTCTTTATCGGTGGCCTTTGACTATTGCCAGAGGCTCTTGCCCCAACCCTGGAGCGCTTCGAAGGTGCCCTCTGCACTATCGCAATGGCTCATCCTTTTCGCCCTTCTCCAATGGCCGCTCGCCTGGACACTGAAGGGCGGGCGGTTCGCCGCGTTGCCTCTGAAGGTTCAGTGGATTCTCGCGTTGGCCTGCCTGCTCCTCATTCTGGCCTACGCAGGTGCTCGAGTGGACTTCATCTACTTCAACTTTTGACCCAAGCAACCCACAGCACCGGACCTCAGCCTTGCGGGAGCACCGGCCGGTACCAGTTGTCGCGCTGGACCGGCTCAAACCCCAGTTCCGTGATCAATCGCTTCATGTCGGAAACCCCCATGCGGAAGGTGGTCCCGGCCGAGCTGACCACGTTTTCTTCGATCATGATGGAACCCAAGTCGTTGGCACCGTGCAGAAGGGCCACCTGCCCCACCTCAGGTCCCTGAGTCACCCAGGAGCTTTGCACGCTCGGGATGTTGTCGAGGTAGATCCGGGCCAGCGCCTGCATGCGCAAGTATTCGTGGGAGCCCACCGTGGTGGCCTTGAGGACGGTGTTCTCTGGCTGGAATGTCCAAGCGATGAACGCCGTAAACGCTCCGCCATGGAGCCGCCCCTGCTCCAGCGCCTCAGCATAGGCAATCGACCGTTCCGAGGGATTCGCTCCGGCGCTCAGGCGACCCGAGTCCACCAAGCGCTGCAAAGAAACATCCTGCTGGGCGCGAACCACTTCCAGGTGTTGGATGCGTTCTTCCACCGTCTCCACATGCCCAAACATCATGGTCGCCGAACTGGCCAAACCCAGACCATGAGCCACGTCCATGACCCCCATCCACTGGGCGGTGTTGGCCTTGAGCGGGGCGATGCGCTGGCGCACGCGATCCACCAGGATCTCACCACCGCCACCCGGCAGGCTGCCCAGACCGGCCGACACGAAGTCGCGCAAGACCGTTTCGACCGGTTCATTGAAGAATTCCGAAAAGGCCACGAACTCGCTGGGACTGAAACCGTGGACATTAAATCCCGGATACTTCGTGCGGACATGGTGCAGCAAATCCAGGTACCACTGCTTGGTCAGCTTCGGATGGTGACCGCCTTGCATGAGCATTTGTGTGCCGCCGAGCGCGAGGGTTTCCTCGATCTTCCGGTCGAGTTCATCGAGCGTGATGACGTAGGAATCGGCATCCTTCTCGGTCCGCCAGAAAGCACAAAACTTGCAGTAGACGTTGCAGACGTTGGTGTAATTGACGTTGCGGTCGACGATGTAGGAAACCGTCTCCGCTCCCCGCCCCTCCAACGCGCGGCCGCGGGCCAAACGCCGACGTCGGTCGGCCAAGGCGCCTAACTCGGAGAGCGGCAGAGCGTACAGCGCCATCGCCTCGGCCGCATCAATCCGTGCGCCCTCCCAAACCCGCTGTAACAAAGCATCCCGCGAAGCATCCAACACCATGGCTTAATCCTACCCCCGAAGCGCCCGAGGACAAGCAAACCCAATTTCTTGCCGGGACCCGAGCCTCTAGGTGGCGGCTTTACCCGGAGTAGGCTTCCGCTACCGTCCGTGCCGATGCCCTTGCCCTGCTTGCTCATGAGCGCCCTGTTTCTGGGAATGTTTGCCCAGACCAGTTTGGCCAAGGAGGAAGTCATGCCTTGGAACCGTCACCCCGGCATGAGCGGCGCCTCGGCCGCTATCTTCCTGGATGCGGGTCGGGTCGTGGTGGCCAGCGATGAAGACAATCGGTTGCGCGTGTACGACCCGGCCGCCAGCCAACCAGCCATCCAGGTTTGGGATGCCTCACCTGGGCTGCACCTCAGTGGCCGCCATGCCGAGTGCGACCTCGAGGGGGCCGCGCGGGTGGGGTCGAAGATCTATTGGATCGGCTCCCACGGTCGCAACAAGGAAGGCAAATACCGACCCAACCGGCACCGCTTCTTCGCCACCGAGGTGGAAGAAACCCCGCAAGGGCCTCGCTTCCGCAACGTAGGAACACCGTCCTCCACCTTGGTTCACACGATGCTGACGACCCCATCGCTGGGCTCGCTTCATCTGGACACCGCAGCGGCGTTGCCCCCGGATTCCAAAGGCGGGCTCAGCATTGAAGCTCTGGCTGCCCGGCCCGATGGCTCCCTGTGGATCGGATTCCGCGGACCCCTCGCCCAGGGGAAATCCATCCTCGTACCGCTCCTGAACCCGGATGCCGTCCTCGAAGGGCAAGCACCCCGATTCGGATCTCCCACGCGTCTGGATTTGGGGGGCCGAGGGCTCCGGGACATGGCTTGGACGGGTTCCGAGTGGATCCTGGTGGCGGGCGCCACCGGGGGAGAACAAAAAGGCACTCGTCTGTTTCGCTGGAACGGCGAGGGCAGTTCACCGAACGCATTGGATTTGCCCGGCCTCAAGAACGTGCACATCGAGGCGGTCGCCATTCCCCCGGAACGCCCCGTCCGCCGCCTCCTCCTCTGCAGCGATGACAGCAACCGAAAATCGGACGAGGCCCCTTCGTTCCGCAGTTACTGGATCAACCTGC
>CAMATE010000231.1 GCA_945861075.1 Akkermansia muciniphila | reverse complement strand
ACGGGCATCGGCGACGTCCGAGCCGTGGTCGGCTATTGGCTCTGGGACCCTAAAACCCAACCCAAGGGCAACCTTCAGGTCAGCCTCGGAGGCAAGGCTCCGACGGGAGACTATCAGGCGGACGACATCTTTTTCCAGGATCAGGATCCCACCTCCGGTGTGAACATCCAACCGGTGCGCCGCAATGTGGATCAGTCCATCCAACCCGGTGATGGGGGCTGGGGTGTTAGTTGGGAACTCAACGGCTACCGCGAATTGACCAAGGGCTTCTTCGCCTATGCCCAAGCGTATTACCTGTTCAATCCGCAAAATATGAATGGCGTGAAGAGCCCCACCGCACGGAGCGATGCCGGTCCGACGATTGCGGGCAAGAACATCGACAACGGCATGTCCATCACCGACCAGTACATGTTCCGTGCCGGCTTCAACAAGGTGATCAGCGAGAAGCATAACCTCTCTGTCTCCCTGGGTGGCCGCATGGAGGGTATTCCCGTGGAAGACCTCAACGGCAACGCCGGTGATCAAGAAGGCTTCCGCCGTCCCGGTTACTCCATCGCCATTGAACCCGGAATCAACTGGATGCCTGGAAAATGGAATGTGGCCATCACGGTTCCCTGGCGTCTGGAAGCACAACGCGAGCGCAGTTACTGGAACCTGCAAAAAGGAACCCGTGGTGATGCAGCCTTCGCGGATTATCTGGTGACCGTTTCGGTCTCGCGGTGGTTCTGAGCAAACCATCGTTCTGAGCAGATACCGCAAGAGCGGGGATGCAGATCACTGCGTCCCCGCTTTTTTGCACCGAGAGCGGGACATCCTCCCAACGCTGAACACAGCCCACCGGAGGACTCGGAATCCGATCGACAGTCTGAAGACCTGCCCCACCGAGGGACAGGGCATCACTCCGGAACCACCAAAGTCCCAGCACTCTGGATATCCACCCGACTGGGGACCTCCGAGTAGCTCAAGACCGTGAGATCGCTGAAGGTGGCCTCGAAGAAACGCCGGAATGCCAAGCGGATATGGGGTCCGCAGAGAACCACCGGAGCCTGACCGGAGGCCAACAGGCTTTGGATCATCTTGGACAAGTTCTCCACCAGATGACGGGCCAACCGCGGATCCAGCAAGAGTGCGATCTCGGTTTGGGACTGCCGCACCCCTTTGGCAATTTCCTGTTCCAGGCGCGGATCGAGCGTGATCGCCTTGAGAACGCCGCGATCATCCTGGTAGGGCTTCACGATTTGCGGCCCCAAGGCGCGCCGAGCGTGCTCGCTGAGTTCATCCGGATTCTTGGTGACACCGGCGAAGTCGCTCACCTTCTCGAGAATGCTCGCCAAATTGCGGATGGAAATGCCTTCAGCGAGCAGGTTCTGGAGGATGCGCTGCACCTGACCCACATTGAGTTGGGCCGGGATCAATTCATTCACCACGGTGGGATGCGTGGTCTTGAGATGATCCAGCAACTGCTGCACATCCTGACGGGAGAGAATTTCATGACTTTGATGCTTCACCACTTCCGTGAGGTGGGTGATGAGCACACTGGACGCGTCGACCACCGTGTAGCCGGCGATTTCCGCCGTCTTGCGTTCGACTTCCGTGATCCACGTCGCGGGCAATTGGAAGACGGGCTCGGTGGTGGGAACTCCCTTGAGCGTCACGCGGCTGTTGGTGGCGTTCATGGCCAAGGAGTAGCCCGGCATTAGACTGCCCGAGGCCACCGAATTCCCCTTGAGGAGAAAGCGGTATTCATTGGCTCCGATCTGGAGGTTGTCGCGAAGTTTGATCGGCGGGATGAGCAAGCCCATTTCCTGGGCAAACTGGCGACGGACGCCCGTGACCCGTTCCAACAAGTCGCCGCCCTTCCGACTGTCCGCCAACGAAACCAACCCAAAGCCCAGTTCGATCAAGAGAGCATCGACGCCCAGAAGATTCTCAAGCTTGTCGGCAGCCGGTGCAGCGGCCGCTCCCGGAACGGCGTTCGCAGCAGCTTCATTGGATTTACCGCTTTTGCCATCGGCCTTCTGCTTGGCATCGGCGCCCGCCGCTGGCCGGTTCTTGATATTTTTGCCAACGAACCATGTGATAACCGAGAGCACCAAAAACGGGAACATGGGCAATCCAGGAACCACCGACAGAAAGGCCAACATGACCGAGAGGATGGTCAAAGCCCTCGGATACGAGGTGAGTTGGCGTCCCAGTTCCTCGCCAAAATTGTTTTTGGAGGCCGCCCGCGTCACCAAAAGACCCGCGGCCATGGACGTGACCAAGGCAGGAATTTGTGACACCAGGCCGTCACCAATGGACAGCAGAGTGTACCGTGACAAGGCTTCGGTGAAGCTCATGCCCCGTTGCGCCATGCCGATGGCGAAGCCGCCCACGATGTTCACCACGGTGATCATCACCGCCGCCACGGCATCGCCGCGAACGAACTTCGATGCACCGTCCATGGCTCCGTAGAAATCGGCTTCCTGCTCCACCTTGCGGCGGCGGGCTCGAGCCTGCTGCTCGTTGATGATGCCGGCACCCAACTCCGCATCAATGGCCATTTGTTTGCCGGGCATGGCATCCAAGGTGAAACGGGCGGCCACTTCGGCGATACGGCCAGCACCCTTGGTGATGACCACGAAATTGATGACCACCAAAATGGAGAAAATAACGATACCCACCACGTAGTTGCCACCCACCACGAAATTGCCGAAGGCCTCGATGATGTGTCCGGCATCCCCGGAAATGAGGATCAAACGGGTGGTCGCTACGTTGAGCGCCAACCGGAACAAGGTCACAAAGAGCAGCAGCGATGGAAACCCGGTGAATTCCGAGGGATCGTCGGTGTAAAGAATGACCAAGAGGATGAGCAGCGAGGAGGCGATGCTGACCGCCAGCAGCAGGTCGAGCAGCAACGGAGGCACGGGCAAGATGAGCAGCAGCACCGTGCCGAACACCCCCACCACCAACCAGAGGTCCATCTGGCTCAACCGAAGTATCCAACTGTCCTGTGTTTTCGTCATTGCGTCCGTTTCCAGAGCGCAGGAAAGCAGTTATCGGTCCAAGTTGATTTCGAGCTGCAATGACAGGGGTTTCTAAACCTTCCTCACCCCCAATAGGAAAACCCTGCCGGGTCACCCGAAGTCCCCGGGGGGGAACCTGCCGAGATTAGTTCGAGGGGGTCGCCGGCTTCGCGCTGGCGGCGTGGCTTCGGGCGTAATACCGGAACCGGTTCACGCGATAGACATAGGCGAGGATCTCCGCCACGGCCGTGTACAACTGGATGGGGATGTCAGCGTCGACCTTGCCGTATTTGAGAAGCATCCGGGCCAACGGTTTGTTCTCGAGGACCGGAATTTGAAGTTTCTCGGCCAATTCACGGATTCGCAACGCGTTGTAGTCCTTGGCCATGGCGATGATCCGGGGGGCGGCCATCGTGTCCCGATCGTATCGCAGGGCGACCGCGATGTGGGTAGGATTGGCGATGACCACATCCGCATTGGGCAAATCGTCCAATTGCGCCTTCAGGGACTTCCGTCGCATCTGCCGCTTGCGCATCTCCCCCTTCACATGGGGGTTACCCTCGCTCTGCTTGCTCTCATCCTTGACCTCTTCTTTGGTCATCATGAGGTCGCGCTGCGTTTTCCAGAGCTGGTAAGCGTAGTCGATGGCGGCGATCAAAATCATCGCCAAGAGCACGCGACTCCCGATCCGCATCGTGGATTCGGAGAGGAAGGTCCCGATCCGCTTGATATCCACCGGGGCGTTGAAAATCGGGTCATCGAGCACCGACCGAACCTGGTTCCAAGAGAACCAACTAATGGCCCCCAACTTCACCAAATTCACCGCCGCTGGGAAGAGCGCTTGGGCCGAGAAAAGCCTCTGGAAACCGGCTATCGGGTTGAGTCGTTCCCAATTGAAGCTGATGGGATCGGACAACATGCGGAATCGGCTCTGAACCAATCCGGCAGCCAATCCGGCAACACCCGTCGCCACCACGGGTGGACCCACACAACCCACCACGGTCATGGCTGAGTTTGACGCCTTATCCTGAAGGGTGTTGACGTCGATGGTCGTGTCGTGGAGATGGAAAAACACCGATTGGAACACGCCCGTCATGTCATCGAGCAATTGCCCACTATGGGACTGCAATGCCCAGACTCCCGCCATCAGAACGAAGGCGGTTTGGATTTCTTGGGACTTGGCCCATTGGCCCTTGCCCAAGGCCTCGGTCAACCGCCTGTCTGTTGGTTGCTCTGTTTTGTCGCCACTGCCCTCAGACATGGTGCTTCAGGGTTTGGTTGTGGTCGTGCCCAAGATCTGGGCAATGCGGACAAAATCATCCGGGATGCGGCGCATGTAATTGGCCGTGAAATCGCCGATGAACCGCATGCTCATGGCAAAAACAAACAGTCCGGCCAGCACCCGAACCGGCATGCTCTCGGAAAAAACATTCATCTGAGGCACGGCCCGGCCGAGCATGGAGAACACCCAGGTGACCAGAAATGCCACCGCCATGATCGGAGCCGCGACTTGGATTCCCGCCGACAAGATCCAACTGGTGTGCGCCAGGGCGTTGCGCATGAGTTCCTCGCTGCCATGAGCCGCTCCGATGGGAAGCACCGAGTAGGTTCGAATGAAGAACGCCAGGATCCAGTGGTGCATATCCAATCCAAAGAAAGTCACCACCCCCAGCCAGTACAACAACGTCGCGGTGATGGGACTGCTCGCATTGGTTCCCGGATTGAGAACGGTGGCCATGGTCAACCCCAGATCATTGGCGATGAGGGTTCCCGTCACATCCAGCGCGAAGAAGGCGAATCGGCAAACAAAGCCCATCACTACCCCTGCGGTGAGTTCGATGAATATCACCTGAATGAGCCACCAGAGCGAATCCGTCTTCACATCCATGGCTGGCAACAGCGGTGCGGCCAGCGTGGCCATCATGACCCCCAGCGCCACCTTGAGAGACCGAGGCACTTGATTGCCCGAGAAAACCGGCATGGTCATCACCAAGCCGCTGGCTCTCACCATCACAAACACCCAGACCGCGATGGATTGGATCGCCGTCATGGATCAACCCACCATCTGGGGGATTTGTTCGATCACCGACCGTGTGAACTCGAGGGTGGTGCGAACCATCCACGGCAGCGTCACCACGATGAGAGACAGCACCGCCAGAGCCTTGGGAACAAAGGACAAGGTCTGCTCTTGGATGGAGGTCACCGCCTGAAAAACGCTAATCCCCATTCCGATGGTCAGTGCGGTCATCAGAATGGGTGAGGCCAGCGTGACCGAGGTGAGAATGAGTGCCTTGATGATTTCGACGGCAGTTTCTGGATTCATGGAAATACGGGGAAATGGCTGAGCGATAGGCCTTTAAACACCAAAGCTCATGAGCAGCGAACGGACGATGAGAGACCATCCGTCCACCAAGACGAACAGCAGGATCTTGAGCGGGAGAGCAATCGTGGCAGGAGGCATCATCATCATGCCCATGCTCATCAAAATGGTGGCGACCACGATGTCGATGAGGATGAACGGCACGAAGATGAGGAAGCCCATTTGGAAGGCCGTCCGAAGTTCGCTGATGATGAAGGCTGGGATCACCACGCGCAGCGGCATGGCATCGGGCACCGTTGCTGGAATCTTGGCCAATTCCACGAACAACTCGACATCCCTG
>CAMATE010000230.1 GCA_945861075.1 Akkermansia muciniphila | reverse complement strand
TGATCGAAGACCTGCTCACCAAGGGCGTCGACGGCATTGCGGTCAGCCCCATCGATCCGGCCAACCAGACTGATTTGCTCAACACCGCCGCCCGCCGGGCCAAGGTGCTGACCCACGACTCCGACGCGCCGAACAGCGACCGCTTGGTGTACATCGGCATGGACAACTACAAGGCTGGCCGCATGTGCGGAGATCTGGTCCGCGAGGCCATGCCAAAGGGTGGCACCGTGATGATCTTCATCGGCCGTCTGGAGCAGGACAATTCCAAGCGCCGCCGTCAGGGCACCATCGACGCCATCTTGGGCCGCCCCGAAAACCCTGCCAATTACGACGCTCCCGGCACCGTGCTCGAGGGCAATGGCTTCAAGATCCTCGGCACGCTCACCGACCAGTTCGACCGGGCCAAGGGCAAGGCAAACGCCGAGGACGCCCTGGCCAAGTATCCCGACCTGGGCTGCATGGTGGGCCTTTTCGCCTACAACCCTCCCCTGCTCCTCGAGGCTCTGTCCCAGGCCGGGAAGCTCAACCAGGTGAAGGTCGTCGCCTTCGATGAAGACGACGCCACGCTCGACGGCATCCAGAAGGGCACCGTGTACGGCACTGTCGTCCAGAACCCCTACATGTACGGCTACAAGTCGGTGGAAGTGCTCAATGACGTTCTCTTGGGCAAACCCGAAGCCATCCCCGCCAGCAAGTTCATCGACATCCCGGCCCGGCAAATCCGCAAGGACACGGTCGACGCCTTCTGGACCGACTTGAAGTCGAAGGTTGGCGGCAAGTAATCCGCGCCATCGACCGCCCGCACAGACCATGCCCCCTGCCTTGCTCGAAGCCTGCACGCTGACCAAGTCGTTCCCCGGCGTGCGGGCGCTCAAGGGCGTGAGCCTGACCGTGGGCCGGGGCGAAGTCGTGGCCGTCATTGGTGAGAACGGCGCCGGCAAGAGCACCTTGATGAAGATCCTCGCCGGGGTGCAAACCGCCGACACGGGCGAGATCCGGATCGACGGGGTTCCAGCGCCCCTGCGGTCCGTCGAGGAAGCCCTCGGGCTGGGCATCGCCCTCATCCACCAGGAGCTGAATCTGGCCCAGAACCTGGACGTCGCGGCCAATCTCTTCTTGGGCCGCGAACCCCGACGCTGGGGACTGTTGGATTCGGCGCGGCTGCGCAGCGAGGCGGGACAATTCCTGCGGGCCGTCGGGCTCGACGTCTCGCCGGACACCCGCGTGGGATCGCTGGCCATCGGGCAGCAGCAACTCGTGGAAATTGCCAAGGCCCTCTCGACCCAGGCCCGCGTGCTCATCATGGACGAGCCGACCTCGAGCCTTTCGGCCGGCGAGGCTGAAAATTTGTTCCGGGTCATCGAAGACCTTCGATCCCGCGGCGTGAGCATCGTGTACATCTCGCATCGGCTGGGTGAGGTCACCCGGCTGGCCGACCGGGTGATCGTGCTCCGGGATGGCGAGAACAGCGGCGAATTGGCCCGCCACGAAATCAACCATGCCGCCATGGTGCGACTGATGGTCGGACGCGATTTATCGCAATTCTACCCGCACCAACCGCATGCGCGGTCCGAGACGGTTTTGGAAGTCGACGGGTTCCGGACCCCGGCCCACCCCACCCATCCGCTGACGTTCCAAATCCGGGCCGGCGAAATGGTCGGGTTGGCCGGATTGGTCGGAGCAGGCCGCACTGAGGTGTTGCTCGCGCTGTTCGGCGTCCAACCCGCCGTGGGAGGAACGCTCAACGTTGGCGGAAAACCATTGATGGCCCAGACACCAGCCGAGGCCATCGCCGCTGGCTTGGCGTTGGTTCCCGAAGATCGGAAACGCGAGGGCGTGGTGTTGGGCATGCCCGTGCGCGAGAACGTGAGCCTGGCCAGCCTGCGGCAAGACCAACGACACGGATTCCGCGATGCCGCTCGCGAGGAGGCTCTCAGCGCGGAGATGATCCAGTCGCTCCGCATCAAGACCCCCAGCGATCGGCAGGTGGTCCAGTTTCTCTCAGGTGGCAACCAGCAGAAGGTGGTCATCGGAAAATGGCTCGCCCTCAAACCCAAGGTACTCCTCCTCGACGAGCCGACCCGGGGCATCGACATCGGGGCCAAGCAGGAAATCTACCGCCTGATGGAAGAACTCGCCGCCCAAGGCGTTGCGATCTTGTTCGCCTCCAGCGAAATGGAAGAAATCCTCGGCATGAGCGACCGTGTGCTGGTGATGCACGAGGGCCGCATCACCGGTGAACTGGCCCGTCACCAACTCAGCGAAGAAGCCATCATGCATCTGGCCACCGGAACCGCTTCGACCGCCTCGTCTGCCCATCCCGCCCACCCTGCCTCTCCTGATTTCCATCCATGAAAAAGCTGCTCGGCATCTTTGGTCTCCTGCTTGCGGTTTGCCTCTTCGCCACCTGGGCCAGCGAGAGTTTCCGCTCGGGCTACAACGTCGAGAACCTCATCCGCCGCACTGCCCTCTTCGGGGTCATCGGCATCGGTGTGACCTTCGTCATCGTCACGGGCGGCATCGACCTCTCCATCGGTTCGGTCATTTGTCTGGTGGGCTGCGGCTTGCCGTGGTTGCTGACGGTGCAGCATTGGTCGCTGCCAGCCGCACTCGCCGCGGTGATCGCCGTCTCGGTGGGCATCGGCTTGGCTCATGGCCTCCTCATCACCCGACTGCGCTTGCAGCCCTTCATCGTCACGCTGTGCGGTCTGATGCTCTATCGCGGCGTCACCCGCGGCTTCACGGCCGACCAGACCGTGGGCTTCGCCGACGGCTACAAAGGCCTGCGCGTGCTGGCCACCGGCAAGATTCCGGTGCCAGGCATTCAGGGCTTCGAAATCCCGGCCCCTTGGGCGGTGTTGGTGGTGGTGGCGGTCGCCGCGGCGGTGTTTCTCAATCGAACCATTTACGGCCGCTACTTGCTGGCCCTGGGCAATAACGAGAACGCGGCGCGCTACAGCGGCATCAACACCTCGCGCATGATCGTGCTGGCCTATGTGCTTTGCTCCACGCTGGCGGGACTTGGAGGCGTGCTCTTCGTGCTGGATGTGAACTCGGCCCAACCGGTCGACTTCGGTAATTTCTACGAACTCTACGCCATCGCCGCGGCCGTGCTCGGCGGCTGCAGTTTGCGCGGCGGCGAAGGTTCTATTCTGGGAGTGATCATCGGCACGGCCCTGATCCTGGTGCTGCGCAACGTGGTCACGTTGGTGACCAACCACAGCAACATCGAGTTCGCCATCATCGGCGCGGTGATCCTGGCGGGCGTCATCACCGACGAACTGGTCAAACGCTACGCCATCCGCCGCCGCGCCGCCCGCGAGCTGGCGCAGTAAGGGCCCCACAAAAGAGGACCCGCTGCTCAAACAAATCGGGACCAGAAATCAGCCACGCCCTCCCCCATTTCAGATGGAGGGAGAGAGATCAGATCAAACGGGGATCGAAGGAGAACGGCGTAGGCTTACCGATGCGGATCCTCTTGAAATCGGAATGCGCCGGGTTGAGCAGGTAGTTAGGCTCTGCGGGGATGATAACGCTGGGCAGTTCCAGCACTGCCGAGCGCGACTCCTTCACCCAACGATCGCCAATTTCGGCTGTGGAAGGCGGGGGAGGCTCCTCGTTCCAGTCGGCAGGCAGGTCACTGGTGGCAAACGTCTCCACCAACGCCTCGTCGAACTCGATCGGGATGGCCACATACTTGAAAGCCACGGGTGGATTGAGGTGAACCAGTGTTTCGAGGGCCGCGAGAGAAAGGGTGGCGCTCGTGTAAACCGTGCGCGTCCCACGCGAGTTCCACCGGCCACCAAAACGCCAAGCTCCTTCGCCATCAAAGGCAGTGTAGCCATGGTCTTCCCGCACGATGCGCCAAGCCCGCGTCATCAGGAATAAACCCCGTATTCAATGCGCCCGAGGAGATTTTCAACCTCGCGAGCTCCGATCTCTGTCTTTGCATACTCCAGCGGCACAGCCCCACCGAGGCCGAACTGGGGAGCATTGAGCCATTGTTTGGCATCCCCGAGATTGCCGAAGACCTTCAGAGCAAATCCCAAGAGTCTGGCGTAACGAACCACACGATCGGAAACAGCGGGCGATAGTTTTCTGGAATCGCCCTTTCGACGGTGGAAGGTGGCTTTGGAAATGCCCAACATCGGAGCCAGTCTCTCGGACACCACGGCGAGACGGGTTTGCAAATCCTGAAGTTCCCCGAACGGCAGACCCACCTGAAGGACCTCAACCAGCTTCGAAGGCGTGAATTTCATCGCCGTGGATGAAGCGGTGTGTCCTTGAACACAGAATTGGACCACGCCCTCACCGGACAGCCTGGAGGCAGCCGCAGGTCGAGGTTTACGGCGGACGATCTCACGTGGAGCGGCAGCCTTTGATTTGAGTTGGGTGTCAGAAGTTCCCATCTGAGTCTATGGGTAGTCTCAACTGAGACGAGCGTCAATCGCCAGCTCATGGGATCCATCACACTCCCAACACCGCGCGAGCCCTACAAGATGGCCCGGATGGGCTGAACCTCTTCAACGCCGACGAGCTTCTGGTCGAGTCCGCCGTGGAAGAAGCTCAGGTGGTTGGGGTCGAGGCCCATGAGGTGCAGGACCGTCGCGTGGAGGTCCTTCACGTGTAGCGGATGCTCGACGGCGTTGGCCCCGATGTCGTCGGTCTGACCGTGGCTCACCCCGCCCTTCACTCCCCCGCCGGCCATCCACATGGTGAATCCGTAGGCGTTGTGGTCACGCCCGGTGCCCTTCTCGTATTCCGCCGTGGGCTGCCGACCAAATTCACCGCCCCACACGATCAAGGTCTCCTCGAGCATGCCCCGTTGCTTGAGGTCTTGAATCAACCCAGCAATAGGCTTGTCCGTTCGACCGGCGTGGAAGTTGTGATTCTTCTCGATGTCGGTGTGGGCGTCCCAGTTGTCGTCGTTGTGAGCCCCGCCGGCATAAAGCTGAATGAAGCGCACCCCACGTTCCACCAACCGGCGCGCCAAGAGGCAACGACGGCCGAACTCCTCGGTGCGCGGGTCGTCGAGGCCGTACAGGCGTCGGGTGGCCGCAGTCTCACGGGTTAGATCCACCGCCTCGGGCGCATGGCGCTGCATGTTGAAGGCCAGCTCATAGCTCGCAATGCGTGCGGCGAGGTTGGAGTTCTCCGGATGCAGTGCCGCATGGTCGGCATTGAAATCACGCAACGCATCCAGCACCCGGCGCTGAGTGCCCGCTCCCATCCCGGTCGGACGTTGGAGGTCCAGGATGGGATCTCCCGCTGAACGCAGCACCGTCCCTTGATAAGTTGCCGGCATGTAACCGCTGGCCCAGTTCTTGGCCCCAGAGATCGGCCCGCCGATGGGATCGAGCATTACAGCAAAACCCGGCAAGTTCTCGCTCGCGCTACCCAGTCCATAGTT
The DNA here is from genome assembly GCA_945861075.1 of Akkermansia muciniphila. Taxonomy (GTDB): domain Bacteria; phylum Verrucomicrobiota; class Verrucomicrobiia; order Limisphaerales; family UBA9464; genus SXXZ01. The sequence continues at coordinate 280 of CAMATE010000230.1, read as the reverse complement.
CACCCACGAACCCAAGCACGGGCTGCCCGAAAGGATCTTGCCCGTGTTCATTTGCAGCATCGCCGACCCGTGGATGGGCGAGTCGGCCGTCAGCGAGTGCAGGAAGGCAATGTCGTCGACGCAGCCACCGATGTGCGGGAAAAGATCGCTCACCCATTTTCCACTTTGTCCATAGCGCTTGAAGTCCCACTTGGTGCCCACCACGCGCCCCTCGTTGCGCTTGCCGCCGCGGCCGAAGGTCTTCACCGCGATGGTCTTGCCGTCCAGGGCGTTGAGCTTC
>CAMATE010000229.1 GCA_945861075.1 Akkermansia muciniphila | reverse complement strand
AAGCGCGCCAACCGGGTCTTCTTGAAGAACGCACCCGCAGCCTCCTCTAGCATCGCGAGCGCTCCAGCGCGTGCGGCTTCTGCGATGGGGGAAGTGATGTCGATGCGCCGGTCCGTCCGGCGTTGGACCGTGGCCCGATTGTAGAGGGCCACGGCCAGTCCTAGGGTGTCGAAGCCCGAACCCAAATTGGCGGTCGTTCCCGGAATGCGAACGGTGGCCACGGTGGCCGCGGTGGCTGATTTCATGCGCGGCATGAAACGCCAAAACCGGGATGAATCTCAATGGATTAGCACGCCTGGAGATCTTCCCGCCGCCGCGCCTCTGTTTAAATCTGAGGCGCTGGCCCCGGGCCAGCGCCTCGGTGCTCATCACAAATCCTGAAGCTCGAACTCGTGGAGTTTGCGATGCAGCGTCCGCCGGCTCACTCCCAACTTCTTGGCGGCCTCGGTGCGGTTGCCTTCGCATTCCTGGAGGGCATGGATGATCAACTGCTTCTCGGCTTCCCTCAGGGAGAGTTTCCCGGGCACCACGCCGTTCGTCGGAACGGTGGCTCGGGTGGCGGCTTCGAGGAGCGGTTCACGCACCGATGCGGGCAGATCGCGCGGTTGCACTTGATCGCCCCGGCACAACACCACCGCGTGTTCAATGGAGGCCCGCAGTTCGCGGACATTGCCCGGCCAACGGTAGCGCAGCATCAACTCCATGGCCTCGGTGCTGAAGGTGCCCACGGGCTTGTCGTTTTCCCGGGCGTATTCTTTGAGGAAGGTGTGCGCCAAGAGCGGAATATCGGCCACCCGCTCGCGCAAGGGCGGCAGGTGGATGGGCACCACAGCGATGCGGAAATACAGGTCTTCGCGGAATGTGCCCGCCCGGACCAGTGCCTTCAGGTCTTTGTTGGTGGCGGACAAGAAGCGCACATCAGCGCTCTGCGTCTTGCCTGAGCCCAGCCGCTCGTAGGTGCGCTCACCAATCAAGCGCAGCAGTTTGACTTGTGTGGTGGCGTCGATTTCACCGATTTCATCGAGGAAGAGCGTTCCGCCTTGGGCCTGTTCCACCCGTCCGATGCGGCGCTCGTTGGCCCCCGTGAAGGCTCCCTTTTCGTGGCCAAAGAGTTCGGCCTCGAGCAGCGTCGCTGGCAGGGCCGCGCAGTTGACCGTGACCAAGGGCCCTCGAGCACGGCGACTCAACTGGTGGATGGCTTTGGCCACGAGTTCCTTGCCCGTGCCGCTTTCTCCGGTGATGAGCACCGTGGCGGTGGAGGGTCCGATTTGTTGGATTTGCTCAAACACCTCCCGGATCACCGGCGTTTCGCCGATGAAACTCGTCATCCCAAAGCGTTGATCGAGGCGCTGATGGAGTTGCTCGTTCTCCGTTTCCAACTTGCTGCGTCGGAGAGCCCGTTGAATGCGCAGTTCCAATTCGTCGATTTGCAGGCGGCCCTTGCTGATGTAGTCGTCGGCTCCCTGCTTCATGGCCTCCACGGCGAGGTCTTCTGAGCCGTAGGCCGTCATCAAGATGCACACCGGAGGCTTCGGCAGGGCCTTGGCCTTGCGAATGAGCGCCAACCCGTCTTCTCCGGCCATGCGCAAGTCGGTCAGCAGCACATCCACCGGCTCTTTTTCCAGCAATTGCCACGCACCCGCGGCATCCGGCGCGGCGTAGACGTCGAACTTCTCCTCCAACGCCGTACGCAGCCCATCGCGGGTGGACTTCTCATCATCCACAATCAGCAAAGTTGGACTCACAAGGCCGACCATAGAACCCGCCCGTCATCCGGTCTCCAATTTTTCGCCCCGCCGCCTGCGACGGATGCCGGCAAGGGGATGACTGGGGCTGATGTCGGAGCTCCCTCACTCGGGCTGCTCCCTGGTACGAGCACCTTGATTTTCTCGACTCAACTCCAGCGCTCTTCATGCCGATAAGCTACCGGAATGGCATCGCTCCAGCATGGTGATCCTCCGCGCCTGCGCGTCTGGCGAACTGTTTACATTCCCTTGATCGTGTTCGGCCTCGCGGTTCTGGGTACCCGACTTTGGATTCAATCCCACACCCGGCCCCCTGAGAACCCGGTGTTCTTGACCGCCCGCCATGAAATTCCGGGCTATCGGTTTGTGCCGGTTGCGTTGGGTTCCGGAGTTGAAGACATCCTCGGCACTACCAACCTCTTCAACGGGCACTTCCTCGATCAGCGCTCCCAGCGTGTCTCCGTGTTTGCCGCCTATTGGCAACCGGGGCAGGGGGATGGGGGTGCGTTGTTTGGCCACACCCCTGAAATTTGCTGGCTCGGCCATGGGTTTCGAACCTTGCGGCATGGTGAGCCGTCTCAAGTTTTCATTCCGATGGCGGGCCGACGAATTCCTTTTCAATGCCGCGTTCTCAAACACCCCGAGCAACCCACCCCGGAGATCACGTTGTGGGCGGCCTGCATCGATGGACGTTGGGACGATATCCCGTACGGCCCCCCTCCCAACCAGACGGAGGGCGAAGCCACGATCCGAACCTACCTCCAGGGAGTTGGCAGAACCCTTGCCACGCGATTCGCGTCAGTCCGCCGCATCGTGCAGAACCCATTCGCTTCGACCGCCCGCAAGCAATTCGTCCGCTTCTCGATTCCTCTCACCACCGAGTGGCAACCCGCACTCGCCGAGCTTGAGGCCTTTGCTCACCAATGGCTTGAGCCCCAGTGAAACGCAGGCATACCTCGGGCATACCGGCTAGACGTCGTTGGAGCGTTCTTCTTCGGCCCGGCTGGCGGCTTCGACCCAGCGGATGGTTTGGTAAATCAACGACCCCATCCCGGTGAGCACCACGAATGCGAAGCCCATGCCTAGGATGACTTCCATGCGCTTGTCGGGGCTGACGAGACGCAGTGGAAAGAGGAAGCAACCGAAGGCCACCACCAACAAGACACCGGCGACCCATTTCAAGCGGCCTCGCAAGTGCGCGTCGCCGCCCGAATCAAAGCGGAAGATCAACTGCCAGAACCACACGGCCGCACCGGCGCCCACCAAAAAGAGCAGCGGCACCGACCAGTGGAACGAGAACCTCAGTCCATCGGCATCGCGACCGGCCACGCCCAGCGACCCCAACATGCCCCCGAACGCCATGGCGGTTGAGGCAACCAGCAGTCGCCGGAAAAACGGAGAAGTCGCAGTCGTCATACAATTCTTACCCTAACCCCGAAATTGCCCGTTGTGAAATTCACAAAGCCGCCTCACCCATCGGATCGTTGCCGAGGTCAACCGGTGATGCCGGTTCCCCGGCTCAGCGCGCTCCTCACTCCACGCGGCAGATGCCTGTGCCCTTGGTGATTTGCCCGATGATCCATGCCGGATGCTTCGCGGCCTTGATCGCCTTGAGCACAGCGTCGGCCCGGTCGGCATCCACCACCACGGTCATGCCGATGCCCATGTTGAACACCTGGTACAACTCGGCTTCGTCGACGCCGCCTTTCTCGCGGATGATTTGGAAAATCGGCGGCATTTCCCAGGAACCCTTCAGCACCACCGCATCGCATTTAGCCGGCAGCACCCGCGGGATGTTGTCGACGAAACCGCCGCCCGTGATGTGTGCCAGCGCCTTAATCGCTCCAGCTGCGGACGGTTTGCTCACCGGATTGAACTTCTTCAGCAACCCCTGAATCAGTGGTCCATAAGACACGTGAACCGCGAGCAGCGCCTCGCCGATCGTGCAGCCCAATTCGGCCACCTTGCTCTTCGGCTTGAGCCCTAGAGTCTCGAAGAAAATCTTGCGGCCCAAAGAATAGCCGTTGGTGTGCAGGCCGCTGGAGCCGATGCCCAGGATCAAGTCACCGGCCTTCACCGACTTTTGCCCCACGAGCATGCGCGACTTCTCCACCACACCCACGATCGTGCCGCTCACGTCGTACTCACCGGGTTGGTAAAAGCCCGGCATTTGGGCGGTTTCGCCGCCGACCAGCGCGCAGTGGTTGGCTGCGCAGCCGCGGGCGAAGCCCTTGATGATCTCGGAGAACACGTGCGGCTTGAGCGTGCCCGTGCCCAGATAATCGAGGAAAAACAGCGGCTCGGCACCCAGCACCGCGATGTCGTTCACGCAGTGGTTCACCAAGTCTTCGCCGATCGTGTCGTGCTGATCCATGGCGAAGGCCAGCTTGAGCTTGGTGCCCACGCCATCGACCGAGCTCACGAGGATCGGTTGCTTGTGCTTCTTGAGGTCGAGCGCGAACAACCCGCCGAACCCACCGACCTTGCCCATCACCTCTTTGCGGTGCGTCGAGGCCAGCAGGGCGGGGAGAGTGCTCTTGAGGGAATTGCCCAGATCGATATCGACCCCGGCGGCGGCGTAGGCTTTCTGCGATTTCACGTCGGCCCCATCCAACCAGAAACCGCCCCAGAAATCCACGGATTTACAGGAAGCCCCTGAGCACGCGTCGAAACAGGGTAATGCGTGGTGTGGTGTGGTGCCGTGCCGTGTCGTGCCGTGTCATGTCGTGCCGTGTCATGTCGTGCCGTGTCATGTCGTGCCGTGCCGTGTCGTGCCGTGCCGTGTCGTGCCGTGCCGTGTCGTGCCGTGTCGTGCCGTGTCGTGTCGTGCCGTGTCGTGTTGTGTTGTGTTGTGTCGTGTTGTGTCGTGCTGTGTCGTGCTGTGTCGTGCTGGATGTTGACCTTCCCAGTGCCCCAAAGGGGCGCCGCATACCAGCCCAGAGCGAAGCTCTGGGAACGCGTTACCCCCTCTCCTCGCGTTCTGAAGGAACGCCGCAGGTGTCACCGTGCGACCATCAGCGACTGCCTCACTCAGAACCTGCCAGGGGCGCTCAAAACTGGTCGAGGCTCGGCACCGTGATGGCTCGGCGGAGTTGGGCTTTCAGGGTTCGGAGGTTGTCGAGGGCGGTGATGCGTTCGCGGAGGTCTGTTGAAACCTCGCCAAATCGGATTTCCAGGGCTTCGATGACCGACTCGCGGGCCTGAGCCAGTGAGCCTTCCTGGCGACCTTCCTCGCGGCTCATCCGTGTGAGTGTATCGACGTAGGGTATATTTTTATCTTTCTCGATGGTGAAGAGTTCCTGTCTGAATCGGATCATAAGCGGACGGGGGAGGATCATCAACCGGTCGATCAGGCCGTGGATGAACACCACGTCTTTCTGGCTGAAGCCTCATGGCATCAGAACAAGATTCGCAGCCACCCATTCCGATCTTTCAAAGAATCGCGAATTTCAAACCACCACCGTGCCAACCCCAATATTTCCCGGTAGGGACCGTGTGCCACAGTCCATGCGCCCGCACCAAAACCCCGCCGCACGGTTAGTAAAGACTGGCACGTTTTGTGTAAATGTGAGGGACCGACCCCGCCGGCGCGACCCCGCCGCCGGGGCGTTAGACTCCCCAGAGGGTGGAGATGGGGGCTGCCCAGATTCCGTGGCCTAGGGGGAGGGTTTCGGTGCCGTCGTAGAGGATGACGCCCATTTTGAATCGGTCGCCGGCAACGGCTGACAATTTCTTCAGGCCGCGGAGATCTTGCGCGGTCACGGTGGCGGATGCCTTGACCTCGACACCCACCACGTGTCCGGCCGCATTCTCAACCACCACATCCACCTCGAATCCATCGGGGTCCCGATAGTAGAGCAATCGATGATCGTCGTCGGAAGTGGTGCCGTGCTTGAGCAACTCGCTGAAGATAAAGGCTTCGAGCACACCGCCGAAGCGCCTTCGAT
>CAMATE010000228.1 GCA_945861075.1 Akkermansia muciniphila | reverse complement strand
CTGGATCCCCGACCGCTCCGCGGGTCGCTCGTTGCCCAGATGGGAGATCCTCAAGACAATGCCCGCCCGATGGTGGGTCGGCCTGGGATTGAGCGGGCCAGTGAGAACATGAACCGCCGCAGCCTGTACCTACCGGTAATCCGCGATACCGTAGCCGATGTGCTGGATGTGTTCGATTTCGCCGAGCCCAGCCTGGTGGTTGCCCAACGCGATGAAACGCTGGTTCCGGCACAAACCCTATTCCTTATGAACAGCCCCTTTTCCCGAAATCAGGCTCAAGCCTTTGGCCAGAGACTGCTGCGACAAGCTGGTGGCGACGCGGCCCGGATCCGCCAGGCCTACCGATGGGCCTTCGCCCGCGATCCGGCACCCCAGGAGGCGGCGCGCGCGCTCGAATTCATCCGTTCCGAAACCCTCGCCCGCGACACCCGCACGGGACGACCCGCCGGCCGAGACGAGGCCTGGACCCTATTCGCCCAGGCCCTCTTCGCCTGTGCCGAATTCCGCTACCTGCCCTGACCCATGACCCCTCCGGATCCCACAACACCGACCGGCATCGGCCCGCTGAATCGACGAACCCTGCTCAAGACCGCGGCCGCTGGATTCGGATGGATGGCCTTCCAAGGCCTGAGCGCAACCGCCTCGGATGGCGCTGAAACCGGACAAGGCACCGCCTCAGTCCGGCCCGTACCCCATCATCGTTCCCGGGCGCAGCGGGTCATCTTCCTGTGCATGCAGGGTGGCCCCTCGCATCAGGACACCTTCGACCACAAACCCCGACTGCGTCTGGACCATGGAAAACCCGGACCCAGCCGAGGCAAGGGGACCCGTCTGATCGGCTCACCCTTCGCCTTCCGGCGGCATGGCCAGTCGGGCCTCTGGATGAGCGAGCTCTTCCCGCACCTCGCGGGCCAGGCCGACCGACTCTGCATGATCCACTCCATGCGGACCGACATCCCCAACCACCCGCAGGCCTTCACGCAACTGCACACAGGCAGCGCCCGGTTCGTCCGACCCTCGATGGGAGCCTGGGTCCTCTACGGGCTGGGCAACGCCAACGAAAACCTGCCCGGGTTCATCAGCATCAGTCCTCCGGCCCAATCAGGGGCGGCCAATTACGGCAGCGCGTTTCTGCCCGCGATCTACCAGGGCACGCGCATCGGTTCGGGCCGGGAAGGTTCCGCCGACGCCGGCATGCGCCACGTCAGCCACCCGCAGCTCACCGCCAGCCAACAGCGGCGACAGCTCGACTTGATCCAGGCCATGAACGAGGACCGACGCTCGATGCTGGCGCCGGAGACCAACGGCCCCATCGAAGCGGCCATCGAGGCCAGCGAACTGGCCTTCCGCATGCAGTCGGAAGTCCCCGACCTGCTGGATCTGACCAAGGAAAGCACAGCCACCCGAGCCCTCTACGGCGTCGGTGAGACCGGCATCGACGGCTTCGCCCGACAATGTCTTCTGGCCCGCCGCTTCGCCGAGGCCGGCGCGCGATTCATCGAGGTCAATCTCGGCGGATGGGATCAACACCGGAATCTGGAGAACTCGCTCCGCAAGAATGCCCGCGCGCTCGACCGCCCCGCCGCGGCCCTGCTGCAGGACCTCGCCGCCCGCGGGTTGCTCGAAGATACCCTCGTGCTCTGGGGAGGCGAATTCGGACGCACCCCCGACAGCCGCCAGGACGACGGCCGCGACCACAACCATCAGGGCTTCACCGTCTGGATGGCCGGAGGCGGCGTCCGCGGGGGCCTGGCCCATGGGCGCACTGACGATTTCGGGAGCAAGGCCGTAGAGAACCCCGTCCACATCCACGACCTCCACGCCACCCTCCTCCACTGCCTCGGACTCGACCACGAGCGCCTGACCTACCGTTACGGCGGCCGCGACCATCGCCTCACCGATGTCCACGGTTCCATCGTTCGCGCCATCTTGGGCTAAACGGAATGATTCAGTGGGGATGAAAGGGATGGCGTGGCGGATTCAATGGAACCGTTCCGTAGAGTCAGACCCTTTCCCCAAACCTACCTGCCTGCGCAAAACTGCCCCGCAGGAGCTTCTGCAAGGGCAAGATGATAGTAAGAAGTGGCCCCTTTTGTGTAAAAGTGAGGGACCGACCCCGTGGGGAAAGGGGTGGAAAAACCTGTTGCTGGGGATTTTCGAAGAGGTAGGCTTGCCGTTCCTGCAGGTGGTTTTCACTTGGCAGGCCGCGGCCTTAAACCGGCCCGACGCATGTGCGTGGGGTGGCCACACTCGTACCTAACTGAATAATCCGGCCCTTCCGCCGGATGGGAACCCCAGCTGCACCGCGTGCGAGCGTCGTTGCCCAATACCAGGAAGTAGTGTCAAAAACATGAGCAGCATTGGAATCAAGGAACTCCTCGAAGCAGGCGTTCATTTCGGCCATCAGACCCGTCGCTGGAACCCCAAGATGAAGCGGTTCATCTTCGAGGCCCGCAATGGCATCCACGTCATCGACCTGTCCAAGACGGTCGGCCAGATCGAAGAGGCCTGCAAGTTCCTGTCCGCCACCGCGGCCAAGGGCGGCAACATCCTGTTCGTGGGCACCAAGAAGCAAGCCCAGGAAGCCGTCAAGGAGTCGGCCAAGGCTTGTGGACAACCTTTCGTCACTGAGCGCTGGCTCGGCGGCACCCTGACCAACCTCAAGACCGTCAAGCGCTCCATGAAGCGCATGAAGGAAATCGAGCGCATGGAGTCGGACGGCTCGATCAACCAGTACGTCAAGCAGGAGCAGTCCATGATCCGCCGCGAACATCAGCGGCTCTTCAAGAACCTCGACGGTCTCCGCACCATCGACGCCGCTCCCGACGTGATGTTCGTGATCGACCTCAAGCGCGAGCACAACGCCGTCGCCGAGGCCCGTCGCCTGCGCATCCCGCTGGTCGCCATCGTCGACACCAACGCCGACCCCGATCTGGTCGACTACCCGATCGCCGGCAACGACGACGCCATCCGCTCCATCAAGATCCTCCTCCAGGCCGTCACCGAAGCCATTGCCCAGGGCAAGGCCGAGGCCGATGCCAAGAAGAGCCGCCGCATCAACCGCGACGAGCCCGCCGCTCCCGCTCCCGCTGCTGCTCCGGCTCCGACCGAAGCCGCTCCGGTTGCTCCGACTGCTGCCTAATCATTCCTCTCTCTCGAACGCGCCGTAGCGGATGACGCTCCGGCGCGTTTTCTCACAACACACCACCCCCAATCGATATTCTTCATGCCTGAGATCACACCAGCCCTTGTCGGGCAACTCCGCGCCATGACCGGCGCCGGACTGATGAACTGCAAGAAGGCCCTGGACGAGACCAAGGGCGACCTGAACGCCGCCGTCGACCTCCTGCGCAAGCAGGGTGCCGCCGCTGCGGTGAAGAAGGCCGACCGCGCCGCCAATGAAGGCCTCATCGGCCAGGCCGTCCTGAGCGGCGGCCAGGTGGGCGCCCTCATCGAGGTCAACTGCGAGACCGACTTCGTCGCCCGCAACGACTCCTTCAAGGCTTTCGTCACCGAACTGGCCGCCAAGGCCGCCTCCCAGCCGGGAGCTGACCTCGAGCCCGACCGCGTCGGAGCCGTGGCCAAGATCGGTGAAAACATCCAGATCCGTCGTGCCACGCGCCTCGAAGTGCAAGGCACCGGCGCTCTGGCCGCCTACATCCACACCGGCGGCAAGGTTGGCGTGATGGTCGAGGTCGGCGCCAACAACGCTGCTTCGGTCAACACCGAGGAGTTCAAGCAGCTCCTGCGCGATGTCACGCTGCAAATCGCCGCCGCCAGCCCGGTTTCCGTGAGCCGCAACGAAGTGCCCCAAGACATCGTCGACAAGGAGCGCGAAATCGCGTCCCAGTCCGACGCCCTCAAGGGCAAGCCGGCCGCCGCCATGGAAAGCATCCTCAAGGGCAAGCTGAACAAGTACTTCGAGACCAACTGCCTCTTGGAACAGGGCTTCGTGAAGAACCCCGATCTGAAGGTCGAAGCCCATTTGGGCGCGGTCAGCAAGCAACTGGGCGACACCATCACCATCCGCCGTTTCCTCCGATTCCAGATCGGCGAATAATCGGTTCAATCCCCACGCAAAAGGCACCCTTCGGGGTGCCTTTTTTGTTACCTGCATCCGGGCCAACGGACCGGCGCATAAAAATCCAACGCCGGCGGTGGAACCGGCTAATTCCTCACCGTGGTCCGTTCGGCCAACCAGATCACGTCCACATTGTTCGGCGAGGCCACATTCAGCGGCATATCGTAGAACTTCACAGGCTGGACGGTCCGCGGATCCAACCACTTTTTAATCTCCGTGTGCCCGTCGGCGAAGCTGATGCCCGCAGCCCGATTGTGATAACTGGCGGGGTAATCGATGATGCGTGCGGCGCCAGCGCTTTCCACCATTTGGTTGGCATAACCGCCGGCGTTGATGCTGTCGGGATGCTCATCGAGCATCACATACATTTGCGAGGAACCCGCCGCGGCGATGTCGGAGGATTTCTTGAAGATCTTATAGCGCTGCTGATTGTCCTGATAGCCGGAGCCCGGAGGCAACCATCCGCCAGGTCCCCCCATGGCTTGGCTCATACCCATGCTGCGCACCCGGGCGTACTTCTTGCCCGACAAGGTCACCATGCTCAGATCGGCCGGGCACTTGTAGATGGCCGCCGACTGCAGGTACGGAGCCAGCCACGAATTGGACACATTGAGCAGCATCTGCTGATTGGTATTGTCTCCGGGGAACGGTCCGGGCCAGCCCATCCATCCCCCGACCCACTGGAATCTCTCATCGCGCGAATTGCCTGGCTGGGTAATGCGATCCTCATTGTCGATGGGATACATGATGTGGGCCAGCTGGAGCTGCTTGAGGTTGTTCATGCAACCCGTGCCCATGGCCTTAGTCTTCGCCTTGGCCAGCGCCGGCAGAAGCATGCCGGCCAGGATAGCGATGATAGCGATCACCACCAGCAGTTCGATGAGGGTGAACGCTGAGGACCGAGGTCGAAGAGCCGAAATCACGCCCCTTCGTTAAGCATACGATCCTCCGGCGGCAAGCGACGATTTGCCGATCCCGAAATGGAGCGGCGGGATGGTTTCCAAGAAAACCGCCCAACCATCATCCAGCAAAAGCCCGACGCCTCGAAAAAGACTACTCGAGGAAGGCCTTGTGCAGCGCGCGCATGGCCTTCTCACCGCTGGCCAGATCAATCACCACGCTGATCTTGATCTCGCTGGTGGAAATGAGACCGATATTCACACCCTCGGCAGCCAGCACCGTGAACATCCGCGCCGCCACGCCGCTGTGGCTGCGCATGCCCACGCCCACGATGGAAACCTTGCCGATGCTCTCATCGGTGGACACCTCGCGGAAGCCCAACTCGGCACGGAGGCTTTCCAGCACCTTGCCGGCCTTGGTGAGGTCGGGTTTGTCGACGGTGAAGGTCAGGTCGGTCGCCGGATTGCCGCCCGCATGGCTCGCATTCTGGACGATCATGTCCACGTTGATGGTCGCCTCGGACAAGGCGTTGAAGATGCGGGCCGCACGGCCGGGTTGATCAGGCAGGCCCCAAACGGTGACCTTGGCCTGATTCTTGTCGAGCGAGACGCCGCGGACGACGACGTCCTCCATGCTGGAGGTTTCTTCTTTCACGATGGTACCGGGATTGTCGTTGAGACTGGAACGGACTTCGAAGACGACGTTGAACTTCTTGGCGAACTCGACCGAGCGCAGCTG
>CAMATE010000227.1 GCA_945861075.1 Akkermansia muciniphila | reverse complement strand
CCGCTGCCGCTTTGTGCTATGGGGAATCGCGGGGCTTCGCCTTGGGGGAGCTTGAGCTTCGGGGGGGGGCTTGGGTTTTGGAGGTCTTTGGGGTCGGTGCGTGGGGTTGGGTTGGGCTCCGCGGAATCGGTCCTGCGCTCGCAGGGAACGTTGGGGCAGGCTCGGCATTCGTGCTGTCGCACGAGGGGGATTTTGGTGTCGACGTTCCTGTGCTCGCTGCGGCCCGATTCCGCTGCCATGGGCACCGATTTGTCGGTGCGAATTTTTTGGGGCAGTTGAGCGGGCTGAAAACAGGCAATGGTGGGGTTAGCTTCGCCACCTTAATCCAGCCGATCGGCTGAGCGGCGGAGGCCACGGTGTCAGCGATTTGATGAAGATGATCCTGTGTCCGAGGGCGCGGACTCGGGATCGCTGAGGGTCTTGGATCCCAGGTGGTTGAGGGCATCCACCAGGAAGATCAGGGGATACAGAGATTCGTGGTACCAGAGGCGCGCAAAGTACAAGCCGATGGGTGATGCTTGGCGGGCTTCACCGCGTTCCCAGCGGTCTAATAACCAAGCCACCCCGCGTTCGACCGCGGCCGAGTGTTGGGGCGCGGTGCCCAATGCTCGAAGGGCCAAGGAAGTCTCTTCGATGCTGGGGCGCACGCCGGCTGCACCACCCCATCCGCCATCGGCATGCTGGGCCGACCTCAGGAAGGCCTCGCCGCGTTCAATGAGGGTTTTCACCGCGATGCCGCCGGCCGACAGGGAGTGGAGTCCGAGGAGGACTTGGGCAGTCCCGTAGACCGGGTTTTCCTGCGATGGGGCCGCTTCGTTGCCGAACCAAAGCGGGATCCAGGCGCCATCCGAGCGCTGGGTGCGGCTGAGATGGCCGAGAGCCCGATGGGCCGCCTGCTGGACTTCGGTGGAGAAGGGTTTGGGCAGGTGAGGGGCCCAGGCCTTCCAGGCGCGGAGTGCGTGAGCGGTGAGTTCTGGGGTGCTGCGATCGAAGGGCAACGTACCCCAGCCTCGACAGAAGGTGGGGATGCCGCCGTCCCGATTCTGGACACCCAGAAGCCAACGGATTCCCGCCGTCGCGACCGTGACCGTGTCGGCGTCGGGCTCCGCCAAGAACTTCAGGGCCAGCAAGGCTCCGGCGGTGTCATCGGCATCCGGGACTCCTCCGGGCAAATCGGTCCACGCCCACCCGCCGGGCGCGGCTCCGGTGTACGGGTGAGTCACCCGATACTGTTGGCCGAGGAGCCATTGGCGCAGTGTGGCCCGTTGGGAGGTGGTCAGTGGGGGCGCAAGGGAGTCTGTCGACTGCAGTGCCTTGATGGAGAGTGTGGTGACCCAGGTGGCGAGATTGGTGTCGATGGGCCAGCTGCCGTCCGTCCGGACTGACTGCCGTAGAAAGCCGACGCCTCGCTGGGTGACCTCATGGTGGGCGAGCCCCATGCCCGCCAAACTCATGGTGACAAAGCTCGTGAGCGGAGTGGCCTCGAGGAATCCGCCGTTCTCGGGCTGCAATTGGGTCAACACCCGGAGCGTGCGCGCGTGTGTGACGGATCGTAGCGGGTTCCATCGACCCGAGCGGTGGTGGATGACTTGCCCAATGGCGATGAGGGCCGGCAGTGCGTAGCTAACCACCGGGAGTTTGAGGGCTCCGAACAGGCCTCGCGGCAAGGCCGCCAATTCAAAGGGCAACGGCCGCACCCGTTTCCAGCCATCCGGGCCAAGGCGGCCGCTCAGGGCCAGCATCATCGTGATGGGAACACTGAAAGTCCGATCATCGCCGTAGAGCGCTTCGATGGCGGGCACCAGTCGTTCGATGGAACCGGCTTGCGTGCGCAGATAGCGCTCGGTCGCAGTCAAGATGCCGGGATATTGGGCGTCGGCTCCCGCGATCCCGAAGGCCGCCCAGACCAGTGCCGTCGTGCTCATGTTGCTTTGGCTGACCACCGTGTCGCCCCAGCCGCCGTCGGCATTGGCATGCGCCGACAACCAGGCGATGCCGCCGCGAATGAGGTCGGCGTGGGCTTTTGGATCCACCGCGGCCAAGGCGGTCACTGCGGTCGCGGTGGATAACGCACTGCTGCTGAGGGTGCCCGTCCAGTGGCCGGTGGGTCCTAGTTCGCCGAGCAACGCGTTTTGTGCGGCCTGCTGAGCGACGGCCAGGCGTTGTTGAAGATCCGGTGTCACAAACTCAGGTGCCCCAAGGCGAGCAGTCCGTAGAAGGTGTATTCGGCATCGAGGTGGTCATCGGCCCAATGGCCGTGGAAGCCTCCGTCGGCTGACCAAAGGGTGTCGATGAAGTCCAGGCACCGCTCGTGGACCCTGCTGGGTACGCGGCGTTCGAGACAGGCCAGCGCGTGCAGGGCCGTGGCGGTGGACAGGAGGTCGGGCAAGGGGGCACCGGGGACCGCCAGGAATCCGCCATTCGGGTTTTGTTGGGCCATCAACCAATCGCCCACCGCCGGATTCACCGGAAATCCCAGATGTCGAATCAAGGTGACGGCTCCTGCGGTGGCGTTGAGGGAACCCGTGGGAAGGCCCGGCGTGTTGCTCCAGGCATTGTCCGGGGTTTCGAGGCGCTTGAGGCTGCGAATCAATTCCAAGACGCCCGGAGGGGTTCGGCCGAGATCTTGATAGGCGCCGAGGGCCACGAAGGCGCCGTACGCGGTTCCGTGACTGAGGCGCAGGTCGCCTTCATAGCCTCCGTCCGGTTTGCGAAACGATTCGATGCGAGCCAGAAGGGCATCGGCACGACCCGAGGGCAGAAGCTCTGGCCCCAGTGCGGCCCAGCAGCGGGCGAGCGCTCCGAGGTGCACGAAATCGAGTGCGGCGCCGTCACCGTGCGTTTCCAACCAGGCGGCGGTGGCAGCAGTGGGAATGGGCACATCGAGGGCCTGAGCACCGGCCAAGGCGAAGATGGTGTAGTACAGGTCGGGCTTGCCGCCCCGGTCGCCTGCGGCCCCTTGAGCGTTGAACTGCCGACGGTAAAATTCGCGGACGAGGTCGGTGGAATCTCCCAACAACCGCGGCGCCAACCGGGCGACCTGAAGGAGTTGGAGGCGCAAACTCACGCGACCGAGGCAGGCACGGTGGCCGCAGTCGCAAGGCTGTCAGCGCTGGCGGCGGAGGGCGGCACGATATTGTCCAGACGCTGTGCGGCGTTCTTTTGCTCCTGCTCCTTGCACCACCCCTGGATCTCAACGTCGTTGAAGATCTTGCCGATGACCCGCCGCAGCAGGCCCTTGAGACTGGCGTGCTCGAGCGCCGCCAGAGAGCGGATGGCTTCCTCCTTGTAGCTTTCGAGCAGGTGTTTGCACCGCTCGTCGGCCTTCAGTTCGGAGTACAAGGCCTCGACTTGCTGGGAATCGGGCTGCACTTCGCGACGCCACAGGCGATCGAGGAATTCCCGATTCTCGCCATTGGCCCGCTCCCGCGCGACGGCCAGCAGGAGGCTGGGGCGTTGGCCGGTGATGTCGTTGGTTTCGCCCGCGGCACCGAGGTCGTTCAAATCGTCGCGGATCTGGTAGGCGATGCCCAACGCCCGGCTGTAGGCCCCGAGCACGTCGTCACATTCGTCGTGCTTGCCGGCGTAAATGGCACCCAGTCGAAGGGCGACTTCAAAGGCGGGGGCTGTCTTCTGGCGGAAGATGTTGACCACTTGGAGCGGGGTCAGGACTCCGGGTTTGCGGGTCCACATGAGCTCGGCACCTTGACCGCGGCACAATTCGCGTTGGCCTTCGGCCGCCACGCGCATCATTTCGGCCTTGGCCTCGGGGCTGGCCTTGCAGGCGGCCAGGAGGCGGTAGCCCTCTCCGATGAGCAAGTCGCCGACATTGAGGGCAACAGCCACACCGTGTTCTTCGTGCAACGTCTTCTCGCCGTAGCGGAGGCTGTCGTTGTCTTCGATGTCGTCGTGGATGAGCGAGGCTTTGTGGAAGCATTCCACCGCGACGGCGACCTTGCGGAGGTCATCGGGCATGGCGGCATCGGGCTTGCCGCTCAAGGCCTGGTAGGCGGACACCGTCAGGAAGGGGCGCCAGCGCTTGCCAGCGCGCATGAGCCAGTCGCGGGCGATGAGTTCTGTCTCCCCTTGGGCGGGTCCGAGGATGAGCTCCATCGAGGCTGGGGTGAACCAGAAGTCAACCTCGTCGCGCAGACGGCCGAGATCGAGGCGGCGGGTGCGGTCGTCGGCGGTGAGGTGGATGTATTCCCAGACCCAGTCGAGATCGACGTTGGTATCGATGCAGTCGTCCTGAAGCAACGGCACGGCCACGCCGGGAACGGCCGCGGCTTCCATGTAGGGGAAGGCCCGCTCGAGCACGCTCAGGCAGCTAACACCGACGATGGCCTCGATTTTGCCGGTCTGGATCAGGCTCATGACGATGGCCGAGCCTTCGGCCACCAGCACTGCGTATCCGAGCTTCTCGGCTTCGATGGTGAGATCTTGGATGGAGCAAAGCCCGCACTGCTTGCACAGCAGTCCGAATTCATCGAAGGGGGCCGGGCACTTGGCTTCGACGCGGAGGCATTTGGGCAGGAGCAGCAGCCGGCGCTCGAAGGGCACTCCGGCCAGTTGCTCGCGCCACATCTCGTTGTTGAGCAGCACCCCGATGAAGTCGCGGAAGATGGGTTCGCAGCGCAATTGGGCCACGATGCGGTCGGCGTGGACCTTGAGGTCGGCGGCCGGCAACGGAGGGACCGGGTTGAACTCGGCCACGTAATTGCGCACGGCCTGCAAGATATGCTGCCGCTGAACCAACGTGGGCGGGATGTTCTTCTTGGTCGGCCGCCACTGTTGTTGCGGCACGAGACGCGGCAAGCCGACCGGTGAGGAGGCGACAAACTGGATGGGCGATGCGCTCATGATGCTGACGAGGACGTTGCTGAAGTCTGTGGGGACGGCGGGGTGGCCGCAAGCCGTTGCTGCAGTTGACGCGCCTTTCCGGCGGCGTCATGGGCCACGTTGCGATAGGCGCCGAAATCCGAAAACCAATACTTTTTGGAGAGGCTGTACATCCAGTGCTTCTCCGGCACCTCCTCGCCCGGAAGCCACTGGCTGAAGCGCGGGGTCATGGCCTCGAGTTCGGCCATGGCGGTGCCGCGCAAGGTCGTGTCGCGGGCGCCATGTTTGATGACCAGGCTTTTCACCAGGTCCGGGCGTTCGAGGACCACACAGCCGCGGGTTTGTTGGGCGCTGAGTTCCCGGAAATCCTTGAGGAATTCCGAATCGCGCATGGTGGCGTAGATCCCGCGTGGATCCCGGATGTCTTCCTTGGCGAACTGAATGATGGGGCAAGGTTCGATACCGCCGGTGGGTCCCACGTGGTGGCTGATGCCCGTGCTCATCGGGCAAAGGGCCTGACCGCGGTGATCGTAGTAGGCGTCGATGATGGCGATGGGCACCTTGGCGCGCATTTCCACCACGAATTTGCGGACTTCCACCAATTGCTCGGGTCGCAGCGCCAGCGCCGGATTCATCTTGGGACCCACCGGACGGTAGGTGTGGTACCAGACATAGTGCACCCCGCGTTGGATGAGTTCGCGCAGCCACGACTCGGTGAGCAGTTCGCCAATGTTGGTCTGGCAGACGCTGGTCGCCACGCCCGTGAGCAATCCGGCCTTCAGGCAATGGTCGAGCCCACGCAAGGTGCGGTTGAGCACTTCCTTGTTGCCCCGGCGTTCGTCACTGGTGATCTCGCGGCCCTCGATGGAAATCAGCGGTG
>CAMATE010000226.1 GCA_945861075.1 Akkermansia muciniphila | reverse complement strand
CCCAAACCCTCCGGGCGGCGGGTCTTTCCGGCTTGGACTGCGTTGGTTCGGGCGGAACAGACCGCAGGAGGTCTGCCCCGCCGCTCACCGCCTTGCCCAACCCAGAATTCCCCAGCCGCAGAACCCCTCCCCATTTTCAGACAGGCTCTTAGCGCAACACCCAGGTTGCCGCAGCGGTCGCATCTGGAGCATTCAGGCGCTGGAGTTCGGACTGACCCAAGGTGATCAACCCGTCCACATCCCCGTACTTGGCGCCACCGGGGAGAAAATCCGGGGAGTGCAAATCCAAGACCCGACCGAAGCGGAACTCTCCGAGGTGAAGCGCCACGCGATCCAACGCCTTGCCAGACTGCGCCCGGGCAGCAGCGGCAATCGGAGCCGTTGCATCCAAGGCGACCAATGAAACCTGACTGGAGGGCTTCTCGTGACCGCGGATGTACTGCACCGCCGTCAGGACATCATGAACACGGTGAGTGAAGACCGCCGGGTTGTAGCCAAAGGTGTAAGCAGCAGACTCTCGGGGATTCTTGACCCGAGGCGTGCGTGTGAGGGGCTGCCCATCCACCGACGACTCTCCTTGATGGAGCAAATCCAATCCCACCACCGTCGAGCCACCATCCACCAACTTCTGGACTGCCGGGATCAGCGAGCCGTCTGCAGCATACAAGCCGGATTTCCCCACAGACGTCAGCCACACCACGGTCTTGTTGTTCCACTGCTTGGGATGACAGAAGACCACCGGGATTTCTTCGTGACGCGATCCGTTGCGCAGCAGGCCAGTCATTTGGATCCAGCTCCCTCGATCCAGCTTGTCCTTAAGCACCCAGGCAACCGAACCCGACGGGGCCGGGTCACGGGCGTCCAGGACTACGTCCCAACCGGCCTTCAGCACCTGGCGGTACTGATCGGGCGAGCCACTGGCCAGGTTCTCCAACTGCTGATCCGAGTCCCCACTCCAGAGCTTCAGAAGAGCTCGCTCAAACTCCGGATCTGCCGCCTTCGGTGCAGGATGTTCGGCATCCCAAACACTGAGTTCCGCACGAGTAGAAACCGTGTAATCGCGTTCCAGCACCGGCTCTTGCTGACCCAAATGAAAATGCCGGTTGATCCAGTTGTAGAAGGCGGCGCGTGAAACGGCGTTGTAGTTGTGGGGGAAGTGCTCGCCGCGCTGGAGCATCACCTGGTTGGGCGCACCCAGGAGACCGTACAGGCGTTTGAGTTCCGGGAAACCCTTGGTGGACATCTCCTTGGTCCAGTCATCGGCAGTGGTCATGCCCTGAGGCTTGGGCGCGAACAAACCGGCAAACTCCACATTGCCTGTCCCCACGCGCAACAAACTGGCGTTTTCGCAAGTGCAGCCGCCTTGCATGGCCGTGCTCACCATGACCGCCGGAAAGGAGAGCGAAATGCGCGGATCGATGGCGGCGAGCAGCATCGTTTGGGTACCCCCGCCACTCGCGCCCGTGATGGCCACGCGCTGAGGATCCACCTCGGGCAACTCGAGCAAGAAGTCGAGGGACCGCACAGCGTTCCAAGTCTGGAGCCCCATGATGCTCTGGAGATGCGTCTCCGCCTGAGGACTGAACAAGCCCCAGTTCTCGGTGGTGTTCATCTCGGGCCGTTGCTTGGCGAAGCTGTGGACCAGTTGGCGGGAAAGCTGTTGGGAATCGGAGTCACCCAGCATGTCCCACTGCCACACCACACAGCCCATGCGGGCCAGCTGGACACACATGGATTGGAAGCGGCTCTTGCCTCCCTCAACAAAGCGCTCCTGACCCGTGGCGATTTCATTGCGCAATTCGGAGTCCGTGGCCTGAGAGAGCCGCGCATCCGCCCAATGCCCGTGAGCAAAGAGCACACCCGGTGCCTTGCCACCCGCAGCCTTCTTGGGGCGATACAAGTTGCCCGTCACCAAGAAACCCGGAGCGCTCTCGAAATGAACCTTCTCCACCGTGTAATCCCCGCGATCGATGCGCCCATAGATCTGGGCCTTGAGATCCGTCTTGGTGGGCATGGGCCAGAGGCCTTGCGAGACGAGGATGCGCTGTCGCACTTGAGAGGCGCGGCGGTCCCAAGCCTCCTTGGACTCGGGCGGTTGAAATGGAAAATATCCATCCAGATCCTTCGGGGCTTGGAGCCGAAGGTCGTTGGGACGCTGCCCATCCGGCAGAGCGCGGGGCCCTGCAGCCACCGCATGGGAGTTCAGCGACAGTACAACGGCGGCCAGGAGGATGAGGCGCAGTGGGGACATGGGCTGAACGCTACCGTCCCAGCGTCCCGAGACAACCCTTGGAATAAATCCCCAGAATCCGCCCAACCAACGCTCGAATCACCAGGATGCAAAAACCGATTCCGCCGCCCGGACCGTCGCCTCGATGTCGGCGGAGGTGTGTGCCGTGGAAATGAACCCGGCTTCAAATTGAGACGGTGCCAAATAAACTCCCCGATCCAGCATGCCATGGAAGAATCGGGCAAACCGGGCACGGTCGCTGTGCATCGCATCCGCCAGATTCCACACCGGTTGGTTGGTGAAATAGCCGCAGAACATCGAACCAATGCGTTGGAACTGCACCGGGATCTGGGCGGCCTTCGCGACGGCCACCATTCCCTGCTCCAACTCGCCGCCCAGATTCTCCAGCCGGCTCCACGCATCGGTGCTCTGGAGGGCCTCCAGGGCGGCCAAACCAGCGGCCATGGCCAAGGGGTTTCCACTGAGCGTGCCCGCCTGATAAACCGGACCCAGCGGAGCCAAATAGTCCATGATGTCGGCTCGGCCTCCAAAAGCCCCGACCGGTAGACCGCCACCGATGATCTTACCGAAGCAGCTCAAATCGGGGGTCAGCCCGAAACCCCCTTGGGCACCGGCCGGGCCAAGGCGGAATCCGGTCATCACTTCATCGGCAATGAGCACCGTTCCGTGGTCTCGGGTCAGTTGCCGGAGCAGTTCCAAATATCCGGGTTGGGGCAAATACAAACCAGCATTCGCAGGCACCAATTCCAAGATCACCGCCGCAATATCGCGTCCCTGATTCTGGAACACCTCCCGCAGAGCCTCCGGATCATTGAATGGAAGCACCACGGTTTGTTGTGCCACCGCAGCCGGCACACCAGCACTGTCCGGGTTTCCGAGTGTGAGGGCTCCCGAACCCGCCTTCACCAGCAGGCCGTCCGAATGCCCATGGTAGCATCCGTCGAATTTGATGATGCGATCCCGCCCGGTGAAGCCGCGCGCCAAACGGATCGCGGACATGGTCGCCTCGGTGCCGCTGTTGCAGAAGCGCACCTTTTCCACTGAGGGCACCAGGGACTTAACGCGTTGAGCCATGGTCACTTCCTGCGAGTGAGGAATGCCGAAGCTGGTGCCGCGTTCCGCAGCGCTCTGGATGGCCCGCACAATGGGCGGCGCGGCATGTCCGAGGATGGCCGGCCCCCAGGTTCCAACGTAATCGATGTAGCTGTTGCCATCCACGTCGCTGACTCGCGATCCCGAGGCTGAGGCCGCAAAGAAGGGGGTTCCACCCACCGCACGGAACGCCCGCACCGGGGAGTTCACTCCTCCCGGCGTGTGTTTGAGGGACTCGGCAAACAAGGCCTCGGAACGCAATCGAACGCTCATGTGTCTGCAGACTGTGCCTCGGAGATCCGCGGCTGCAAAGGATGCGGCCAACGGGATCCCGGGGGTGTTTTCATTTTCCGCCAGCCAGCTCACTCGATACCTTCACGATCGAACGGTTCGTTCAGGCATCGTCCCGGCCACTTGAGAAATGCATCCCTCCCTTCAGTTCCATCATTGCCCGCGGTGCGGAAAGCCCATCGAAACACCCGCGGCCAAGTCGCCCATGGTCTGCGCGGGCTGTGGTTTCCGGCTTTATTTCAATCCTGCTGTGGCCGTGGCGGTCTTCATCCAGCGCGAAGACGGTCGGATTCTGCTCATCCGTCGGGCCAAGGATCCAGGAGCAGGATTGCTGGCGCCCCCGGGCGGGTTTATCGACATCGGGGAGCGCGCTGAATCAGCGGTGCATCGGGAGGTTCAAGAAGAAGTGGGCCTGCGTATCACCGCGCTTGAATTCCTGTGTTCGCAACCCAACGAATATGCCTTCGGCGGCGTGACCTATCCCGTCTTGGACCTCTTCTTCACGGCCCAAGCCCTGGAAACCGAAGCTTCCTGTGATCCAGAAGAAGTTCAGGACTTGGAATGGCACGAACCCAGCCAGCTACAAGGTGAACATCTCGCCTTTCCCTCGATGCGGGCGGCCTGGCAGGAGTGGCTTCGCCGCAACGATGTTGCCGTTTAGAACCTGCCTGAAAAACCAGAAGGGTCCGGGCATCGATTGAGAAAACGGAGAGCGAAACGCCACGCAGGCTCGTAGGGCAAATCCTGCGTTTGCGAGAGTGAGGCATGAGGATAGCTTGGCGCAGTGATTCGCAACGTGATCTTTGATTGGTCCGGGACGCTGGTGGATGACTTGCCAGCGGTTTGGCGGGCCTCGAACCATGCGTTAGAACAGGCAGGGGTGCCGGCGATGTCACTGGAGCAATTCCGCCGCGATTTCCGCCTGCCGGCTCGTGATTTTTATGTCGAGCGGGTTCCAAAAGAAGCCCTCCCCGAATTGGAACGTTGGTTCTTGGATGGCTTCCGACAGGTGCAAGACACGGTGACACCATTGCCCCATGCGAGGGAGTTTTTGGAGTTCTGCCGCCAGCACGGATTGCGGACATTTCTCCTCAGTGCGGTTCATCCCGCCCTCTTTGAACAGCAGGAGCAGGCTTCAGGCTTCGGCCCCTTCTTCGACAAGACCTACCTCGGTGCGCATGACAAGAAAGACCTCATCGGCCGGATCTTGGTGGAGAACAGCTTGGACCCGGCGCAGACGGTGTTCATCGGAGACATGCAGCACGACATCGAGACAGCCCATCACGGTGGCGTAAAATCCGTGGGCGTGCTGACCGGCTACGACAACCTGGAAAAACTACGAACTTCCAAACCGAACCTAATCGTCGAACACCTCGCCGAACTACGGCGGCATTTGGAGACGCATCAGTGGCGCTTGGAATCCGGTCCGGCTCAACGGTCCGCCTTCCCCATTCCAACGGTCGGAGCCCTCATCCACGATGATGCGGGTCGCATGCTTCTTTTCAAGACCGCCAAATGGTCCGGAATGTGGGGAATTCCCGGAGGCAAGATCGAATGGGGCGAACCCTCCGAAGACGCCCTCCGCCGGGAAATCCGCGAAGAAACCGGCTTGGAGATCGATTCCATCCAATTCGTGATGGTTCAAGATTCCATCGCCTCCACGGAGTTCTATAAGGAGGCTCATTTCATTCTGCTCAACTACACGTGTCGGGCGTTGCCCGGACAAACGGTAGTGCTGAATGAGGAAGCCCAAGAATTCGTTTGGGTGGATGGAGAACAAGCCTTCGCGCTGGCCTTGAACACTCCGACCCGGTGTTTGCTCGAAGCCGTTCTCACCCGCTGAACACCCTTTTCTTTCTATGGACACCATTACCCTTCGAGACCTCGAGGTCTCCTACCATGTCGGCGTTCCGGACGAAGAACGAGCCCATCCGCAGCGCCTCCTCATCAGCGTGGAGATGGAAACCGACATCACACAGGCCGCAGCCGACGATGACCTGAGTCACACCATCAATTACTACGCCGTCAGCCAACGACTGCTGGGACTGGGTCATGGCCGTTCTTGGAGACTGCTTGAAACATTGGCGAGCGACATCGCGGCTTTGGTCCTGCGCGAATT
>CAMATE010000225.1 GCA_945861075.1 Akkermansia muciniphila | reverse complement strand
CGTCGTCGAACTCTCGATCGCCCTGCACCGGGTCTTTGAGACGCCCAAAGACAAGTTCGTTTGGGACGTCAGCCACCAGGTGTACGTGCACAAGATCCTGACCGGGCGGAAAGATCGCTTCCGGACAATCCGCACCACCGACGGCCTCAACGGCTTCGCGTTGCGGACCGAGAGCGAGCACGACTGCTACGGGGCCGGCCACGCCGGCACGGCCTTGTCGGCCGCCTTGGGCATGTGCGCCGCGCGTGATCAGAAGAAGACCGACGAGAACGTGGTTTGCGTTTTCGGTGATGCGGCCCTGACCAACGGCATCAGCTTCGAGGCGCTCAACAACATCAAGTGCACCACGAAGAAGTTCATCGGCATCCTCAACGACAATGAGTGGTCGATTGCCAAGAACGTCGGTGCCATCGCTGAATATTTGGGCAAGTTGACCGCGAGTCCGGGCTACAACCGTTTGGCTCGCGATTTCACCAGCTGGCTCAAGCGTCTGCCCCGGGGAGAGCAAGTCGCCATGCTGGGCGGCAAGGCCGAAGAAGCGCTCAAGGGGATTGTCGGTTCGCTGGCTTTGGAGCCGGCCAACAATCAGCTCGATGTCGACGGCCGCGGTGGCCACGGCAGCGCGCTGCTGTTCGAAGAATTCGGACTGCGCTATTTGGGACCCATTGACGGTCACAACATTCCGTTGCTGGTCAGCACCCTCGAGTTCGCCAAGACGTGCAATGAGCCGGTGGTCATCCACGTGCTCACGCAAAAGGGCAAGGGTTACGAGGCGGCGCTGAAGCATCCCGAGAAGTTTCATGGACTGGGGGCTTACGATGCCGCGACCGGCCAGACTCCGCCTCCGAAGGCCGGAGCAGCCCCGATGTGGCAGGAAGTGTTCGGTCGGACGATGGTGAAGCTGTGCCAGAAGGACAAATCTGTCGTCGGCATCACCGCAGCCATGCCCAGCGGCACCAGCCTCAAGATTCTGGAGCAGGCGGTTCCGGGTCAGTACTACGATGTTGGCATCGCTGAAGAACACGCCGTGATCTTCGCCGCTGGCATGGCGACCATGGGTTTCCATCCGGTGGTGGCCATTTACAGCACCTTCCTCCAGCGGGCCTACGACTGCATCCATCACGATGTCTGTCTCCAAGACCTGCCGGTGATCTTCTGCATGGACCGTGCCGGCCTCAGCGCCAATGACGGTCCTACCCACCACGGTTTGTTCGACATTTCCTACTTGCGCTGTCTGCCGCTGATCATCGGCATGGCTCCGGCCGACGAGGATGAACTTCAGGACATGATGTTCACCGCCACGCTGCAGTCGCATCCGGTCGCGATTCGTTACCCGCGCGGCAACGCCGAAGGGGTGCCCATCAAGGACCAGCCCGCGGTGGTCGAGATCGGCAAGGCCAAGGTCGACTCGCAGTTCGAGAACAAACCCGGTGCGGTGAAGGTGGCCCTGTTCGGACTCGGGCCCATGCTCACGCTCGCCCGTCAGGCCGCCGAGAAACTGCGCGCCGATGGGTTCGATGTGGCGGTCATCAACCCCCGCTACTTCAAGCCCCTCGATACCGAGGTGCATCGGTTCTTTGGTGCCGCGGCCGACATCGTGGCCACTCTCGAAGACCATGTGGCCATGGGCGGGTACGGCAGCGCTGTGCTCGAGTGCTTCAGCGAAGCGGGCATCCAGACGCCGGTGTATCGATTGGCCTGGCCCGACCAGTTCATCGAGCACGCCTCCAGCGTCGATTATCTCCGCCAAAAGCATGGCCTGACGGTCGAGCGCCTCATCGAAGAGGTGAAGGCCCGTGTGCCGGTGGCTCGGGCCGCCTCGGGTTCCCAGCGGGCCATCGGTTGAACGGAGCGGTGCCGGAGTTCGTGCGTTTCCTGACACGACTCCGGCACGCCCGGTTACCTTGGATCCCGTTCCGGTCGCTGGAACAGCTTCGAACCCACTAGGCTCATGGGTGCCACCACGAGTTTCCTGATTCGCAACGTTCGACGTTCTGACCTCGGCAAGGTGACTCAGATCCTCAAGCGTCAGTAGAAGCGGCATCAGTTCGACCCAACAGCGACACGGACTCGACGATAACGGACACGCCGTGCGGGTTCTGGGGGCTACCGTCGGAAGGTATCGGCAGTCCCAGAGGACTGGATCGTTTAGATTCTCACTTTGGGAGGTTCGAGGGCCTTGAGGGGCGCGGGAATCGGGGAATTCGAAACGCCTCTCAGTCGAGACTGGCACGTTTTGCGAATTCATTGGAGTTTCTGTCCCCGCCCACCCCCTCAAAAAGAGCCCCTGCCTAACCATGAATCTCCATGCCGCCCTCCTGGGCTTGGTACTCGCATCGCTGGCTGCCACGGCCGCGGAAACCAATAACGCTTCGTCGGCTCCGAACCGCGACGGAGGACCGAGGGGCTCCGGACCGCGTCGGGGGTTTGGCGGTCCGATCGTTCTCAATGACGACGACAAGCCTGCTTTTGCCAATGCACCGGCCGGCTTCGACCAACCGCGGGAGGGCGTCGCCCCGGGCCGCTTGGAAATGGTGGAGTACGATTCCAAGTCGGTGGGCACGCGGCGCAAGGCACTGGTGTATCTGCCGCCGGGATATTCGGCCGCGGGCAAGTATCCGGTGCTCTACTTGCTCCATGGCATCGGTGGCGACGAAGATGAATGGCGACGCGGAGGCGCGCCTCAGGCCATCCTCGATAACCTCATCGCCGATAAGGCAGCGGTGCCGATGATCGTGGTGATGCCCAACGGCCGCGCGCAGGCCGATGATCGCCCGGGCCCCAATCCGATGGCGACAGCTGCGGCTTTCGGGAAGTTCGACCAAGACTTGTTCGGCAGCCTGATCCCGTTCATCGAGTCGAAGTATCCGGTCTACCAAGACCGTGACCACCGGGCGCTGGCCGGGCTGTCGATGGGCGGTGGGCAATCGTTGAACATCGGCCTCGGCAATCTCGACCGGTTCGCCTGGATCGGAGGTTTCTCGTCGGCACCAAACACCAAGCCCGCAGCGGAGTTGGTCCCGGATCCCGCGCGGGCGAGCCGGAGCCTCCGGCTGCTCTACCTCTCGTGTGGAAAGCGCGACGGCCTCATCCGGTTCAGCCAGAACGTCCACGCCTATTTGAAGGAGAAACACGTGCCGCACTTGTGGCACGTAGACGACACAGCCCACGACTTTCAGCACTGGAAGCAGGGGCTCCATCACTTCGCTCGGCGGATCTTCCAGCCGGCCCACACTCTGTGAGGCAGCTGGAGAGTGATTGAGATTGCGGATCCATGGGGATTAGAAAGCCTTCGGAAAACTGTTCAAGTGGGGCTTCGGTTTGGTGGCTTCAATCGTTTTAGGCAACCTATGCACCTCCGACTTCTGCGCTTATTTCTTGGCTTCGCCGCTTTCGCGTGGGGCATCTCGGTGTTTGGAGTGTTTCTGAGTTGGTCAGCCGCTGCCGACGTGTTGCAGGGTTTGGGCGCTCACCCGATTGCTTACGACCGGATGCTGGACTACTGGCTGCGTATGGCTGCGGGTGCATTCACACTCATCGGCTGTTGGTATTTTGTGCTCATGATTTGGCCGCAGAGATTCCATGCAGCGATTCCTTGGTTTGGTGGTTTGATGTTGGTAGAGGGCGTTGTCTTGCTGGTCCACGGGTTGCGTCTTTCGCTTCCTCCATTTCCATTTTACGCGGACACCGCTGCGTGCTTTGTCGGCGGCGGAGCGATACTCTATTTGTCTCGGCATTTACGGTGGCCTGACCACTCCAGCGAGCGACCTCTGCGCTGAGTCTCCAAGCGGCAAGGCACCAAGTTCAGTCAGGAAGGTATATCTCGCATGCCACCGCATTGACGGCATCCGAGGATGCCATCAGAGTGATGTCATGGTTCGCACCCAGATCCAATTGCCCGACGAGATCTACGCACGTGCCAAGAAAGTCTGCGAGGCCCGGGAGATCCCGCTCGCCGAACTCGCCCGCAGGGGAATCGAATACATTCTCAGCGTTTATACCGCCGATACGGATACCACCCGGGAATGGCGTCCGCCAATCCCTCGCAGGCTCGGCTGGAAGGGACTTTCCGATGAGGAAATCAAGGCTGAGGCTCAACGGACCCGCTCGGAAGAAATGACGCTTCGGAAGAAGAGGAGGTAATGGCATGCTTTCCATCGACACCAACATCCTGCTGCACGGCTTCAACCAAGATTCGCCTTAGCAAGGGGCCGCCATTCGGTGGTTGGAATCCGTCGCCAAGGAAGAGAACATTAGCATCTCCGAATTCATCCTCGCTGAATTCTACGGCCTACTCCGCAATCCAGCCGTCCTCAAGTACCCGCTTTCAGCACAGGAGGCCGTGGAGGTGGTTCAAATCTACCGGAGCCACCCGCGGTGGCGTCTCATTGGATTCCCGACGGAAAGCCGATCCCTGCATGACACCCTCTGGCAGAAGGCAAGGGCCAGGGACTTCGCCTTCCGGAGGCTCTACGATGCCCGCACCGCCCTCACCTTGATCCACCATGGAGTCACCGAATTCGCAACTGTTAACGTGAAGGACTTTACCGGTCTAGGCTTCCATCGAGTATGGAATCCGCTGGAGGTTTCGCGAGGGATATGACGGGCGTCGTCGCAGGACCCATTCTCCGCAGTCTCAAAGGCGCGCCGGGTCTTCGAGCCAGTACCCATTCCGTGACATCCGGGATTCGGGCTGGCTGGGGTGCGGGATTTTGCCGATAGAGACGGCATTCCCAACATGAATCCTTTTAAAATCTCCGCGAGGCCATGGTTTCAGTGGTTGATGCTGTCCTTGGTTTGGATCCGCGCAGCCGATGCGGGACCGCAGGCTAGGACGGAGCGGCCTCCGCAGGGGGCGGCCGATCTGGCCGAGTGGTTGGAGAACATGGTTCGCTTCCACCGGTACACCGCCGCCGAGGTCCGGGCGGCCACCGGGTTGGGAGATGAGGTGATTTCAGCGGCCCTGAAGCAGTGGGGCCCGACCTCTGAGGCATCTTCGGGCGGAGCAGGCTCAAAGGGTTTCACCCATGCCGACGGAACGATCCGCATCCTCCCGTATCCAGGTGGCCGCCATCCGCGGTTGGGATTTTTTGAGGGCGCGATCGATCCGCAGCGCGATACCAAGGTGAGCTTGTTCACCCCGTGGGAAGGCGGCGGCTATGCGGTGGTGGATGTCCCAGAGGCGATTTGGTCCCACCTGGGGTTGAACTACCTCGCCCACCGGCACATTCCAACGATCTGGGAGAAAGCCGGTCAGCGTCTCGAACCGGTGGAATGGAGCCAGCGCGCCGATGGATCGCTAGCCATGACGCGCACGTTGCCCGACGGGGTTGCCTTCGGGGTGCGGGTCAAATCGGGAGTGCGTCACGCGGAGTTCCAATGGTGGGTGCGCAATGGCGGGCCGCAGGCATTGCGGCAACTCAGCGCCCAGGTTTGTGTGATGCTCGGACAGGCTGCCGGGTTCACCAACACGGCGGCGGGTCGGCGGATCCTCGAAGCCCCGTTCGCCGCCGCGTCCGATGCGAGCGGACGGCGGTGGGTCATTACCGCCTGGGACGGCCTGAACCAGGTCTGGCAGAACCCTCCGGTGCCGTGCATCCACGCCGATCCGCGGTTGACGGATTGCCCACCCGGCGAAACGCGTGAGGCTCGGGGTTGGGTGTGGTTTTACGAAGGTGAGGATCCCACCACCGAACTGCAGCGTCTCCGTCGGGAGTTCCTGGCAAGGCCATTGCCGGAGATCCGCCGCCGGCAACCCATCCCCGACAAGCT
>CAMATE010000224.1 GCA_945861075.1 Akkermansia muciniphila | reverse complement strand
CCGAAACATTCGGGGCTGCACTGGTTAGTTTCATAGCAGTCAACTCGGCCTTCAGGGATTCCAGCGCTTGCGCATCGGCCGTGGATTTGCGGGCAGCAGTATCGGCGCGGTTCTTGGCGGATCGACATTCGCGCTCCCAGGCGTTGGATTGCGCTTCTTTGAGCATCAATGCGGTATCGAAGTCGATCCGTTGGGTTTGAATCGTTTCCAGTTGGAGTCGCGCAGCTGTGGCATCGGCCTGAGCGGCCGCACAGCGGATCTCTGCCTCGGCGAGCGCTGTCTGGATTTCGCTCAAGCGGCTTCGTTCCTCGTCCTGACGACCCAGAAGCTGGGAAACCGACTGGCATTCTGACTCAGCACTGGCCAATTGGGTGCGAACTCCTTCCAGCGTGGTGTCCCGAAGTTGAACCGCACCTTGGAGTGCGGCATTGACGGTGACTTGCGAGGCCCATTCCCGGCGAGCCTGTTCCAGCAGAGGTCGCAAGGCATCACCCTTGGAAGTGGCGAGTTCAAGAGCCTGCCGTAACGATTGGAGTGCGGATGATTGATCCAGAGAGTGAGAGGCAGCCGCGGCCAATTGGAGCTTCAGGTCCAGAGCTGTCGATTCCGCGGAGCGGCGTTCGAATGATTCTCCAGCCACTTGCCCCAAGAGTGTTTGGATTTCTTCTCGGAGGCGGACTGCGGTGGCTTCGTGAATGGATAGGGCCCGAGTCAGGGTGCCGATTTCGGATGCCGCTCGTTCTGCGGCAGCGAGGTTCTCGGCCAGACGCTGGGCGGCAAGCGCCTCGGCTGCGGCTTTTGCACGGACGTTCGCGTCCAGTTCCGTGGTCCGGTTCTTGAGGGTCTCGACCGAGCGGTTGAGTTCGTGGCGCAGATCGGTGATCTGGCGTTCACGTGTCTGGAGAGCCTGCTGTGTCTCGAACATCGAGCGACGCAGGAAGAACAGGTCCAGCAACCATTTGATGAGCAGTCCGCTGAGGAACGCGGCAGCCCAAGGCAGCCAAGAAGGGGCAACGAGTGCAAACATAGGACCAAACAGGGCGATTGGTGCTCGAAGCTACCTTTGTGGCCCGTCTAGGGGAATCCCCAATCCCTTTGAAAAACGGGCTGACTGCAGTTTTTGTCAAAAGTCCCCGGGCAACTTCCTTCCGATGGCCGACCGAGCCAATCCTTTCCTGGAGGAAAAATTAGGTTGGAGTGGCCCCTTTTGTGTAAAAGTGTGGGACCGACCCCTTAGGTGGTGGGGACGCCGCGTTGGCGGAGCATGGCTTCCATGACTTGGTCCATGGCGTGTTCGGCAAGGGGGCGGCTGATTTCGTCGAGGCGGGCGTTGGCGGCCTTGAGTTGGGTGGGGTCGCCGGTCTTGGTCTTCGGGTTTTCTAGCGACAAGACGGCCTCGACTTCCTCCAGGGCTTCGTGGAGTTGCTTCCGGTAGTCGTCGTCGAGGTCCTTGTCGTACTCGGCCATGGTCTTGCGCGTGGCGATGAGGGTCTCGCCGGCACGGAGTTTGGCTTCGATCCACTGGCGGGCGCGAAGATCATCGAAAGCGTTCTCCACGGCTTCTTCGACCATTTTCTGTACGTCGGCATCGTCGACATCCACGGCTGAGCGCATTTGCACGATCTTCTGGTGGCCGGTCTTCACGTCGCGAGCCAGCACATGGAGGATGCCGTTGGCGTCGATCTCGAATTGGACTCCGACGCGCGGTACTCCCTTCGGGGCGGCCTCGAACTCGAGGTCGAATTCGCCGAGGCTCCAGTTGTCGCGGGACCGCTCGCGCTCTCCCTGCAGCACATGGATTTTCATGCTGCGCTGGTTGTCGACCGCGGTGGTGAAAAGCTCACCCGCCTTCACCGGAATCGTGGTGTTGCGATGGATGATGACATTCATCAATCCGCCAAAGGTCTCAATCCCCAGCGACAAGGGGGTGACATCGAGGAGCAAGAGGTGGCTGAGTCCGCCGCGCAGGATTTCGGCCTGAATGGCCGCACCGAGGGCCACGGCCTCATCCGGATTTTGCGAGGTGTTGAGCTGAGGGCCCTTGGCTTTGTGGTAGTCGTCGCCCAATCGCAAGTCTCCGCGGGTCTCCTCGAAATCCGAGCAACCGAACCACTGAGCCACCGATTGTCGGACCAACGGCATGCGGGTTTGCCCGCCTACCAAGATGACTTGATCGAGATCCTTGGCCTCGAGTTTGGCATCGGTAAGTGCGCGCAGGCAGTGCGCCCGAGTCTTCTCGATGATTCCGCGGGTGAGGGTTTCGAGTTCCACCCGGGTGATGCGCCGCAGAAAGCTAAATTCCGGGGTGAGGAAGGGGAGTTGGACCTCCGTCTCGGTCTCTGAACTGAGCCGTATCTTGGCCGCTTCGGCGGCTTCCCGAATGCGGGAAATTAACGGTTGTTGGGCCGGCGTTGCCTGTTGGAGGTCGGGGCCACCGGCTTTGATGATTTCAGTGATGATGAACTCGGTCAGCGCGCGGTCGAGATCGTCGCCCCCGAGGCGGGTGTTGCCGTGGGTGGCGAGCACCTGGAAGACACCGCTGTTGAGTTCGAGAATCGAAAGGTCGAAGGTGCCGCCGCCCAGATCGTACACGGCGATTTTGGAATGCTCCTTGAGCTTGTTCAGCCCATAGGCCAAAGCGGCCGCCGTGGGTTCATTGATGATGCGTTCGACCTGGAATCCGGCCAGTTCACCGGCCCGCAACGTGGCGTTGCGCTGGGCATCGTTGAAATACGCCGGCACGGTGATGACGGCTCGCTCCACGGGTTGACCGAGGGCTGATTCGGCGTCGCGCTTGAGCTTTTTAAGCACCTCGGCTGCCACCTCTTCCGGGCTCCAGATCCGGCCGCCGATGTCAAATCCAGCCGGACCGTTTTCAGTTCGCTGCACCGGGTAAGTCACCCGCAAGTCTTCGGGCGTGAGCATCGATCCACGGCGTCCCATGAACCGCTTGGTGGAGTACAAGGTGCGCTCAGGGTGCAATACCCGGACTCGATTGGCCGCTTGGCCGACCAAGGGCGCTCCGTTGCCTGCCGGAATATGCACCACCGAAGGGGTCAGGCGCTGGCCATCGGCATCCGCGATGACATAGGGGATGCCGCTCTCCACGATGGCGACCAGAGAGTTGGTGGTTCCGAGGTCGATGCCGACGATGTAGCTCATTGAACGAGAGTGATTATGTCCGATTTGGTGGGAATGCCAAGTCGGGGAAGGTTCTTCGCTGAGAAAAAGACTGTGGGCTTGTCCTAGAAAAAGGCATCGCCACCGTATGGTGACGGCTTATTTGGAGGTGCCCGAGGAGGCTTTTTCGGCGAGGTACTTCTCGTAGTTGTTCGGGGCGCCTTTAACCAAATAGGCCACGCCTTCCGGAGTGTGCCGGATGCGGTCGGTGCTTTGCGTTTTAGACAAGTAGTCGTGGACAGCGCGTGAGCACCCGTCCCAGATGAAGTAGTCGTCGATCAGGATCATCCCGCCCTTCACCACCTGAGGATAAAACGCTTCGAGACAAACCATCGTGGATTCGTACCAGTCTCCGTCGAGGCGCAGCAGTGCAATGCCTGGATCCACCCGCACTCCGGGAACCGTTTCGTTGAACCAACCTTTGTAGATCTTGAAGCGACTTTCTCCGGCTTTCGCCATGGCTTCCTCGGCGTAGGTCTGCTCGGCCTTGCAGTTGTCGAAGTAGTAGGCGTCTGACTTGGCGGCCTGCCATTGCTTGGCGGCGTTGCCATCGATGTCTTTGGCTTCGGGCAATCCCTCGAAGCTGTCGAAAAGATGGTAGGTGCGGTTTTGCCCGCTCAAGACCGAGGCGATGCCGGCAACCATGCCACCGCGCCAGACGCCGCATTCTACCACATCGCCCGGAATGTCCTGAACCCGGCGTGCCAGGTCGATATTGTCGGCATACATCGGGGGCGAGACCATGGTCCAAGGGTGGAATGCCCGGTAAATCGTCCGACCCGAGGCCTTGGGTCCGGGGCGTGGTGGAAAGAGTTTGGAGAGCATGGTCGGAACGCGGTGGGGAGACGATCGGCTGAAAACGGTCGGTCTTCCAGCCTCGTTTTCGGGACGGACGGCCAGGATTAGAAGCATTGCCCATGCATTTCTTGGGAGAGCTTCGAGCGGTACGGAGCGAAGTATCCAAGGGCCGCTTGCCTTCGGAAGGGGCGTCTCCCAACCTGTCGGTGGTGACGCGACCTCTGGCCATTGTCTTCTACGAAAAGCTTCTTCCCGGAACACAGGTGGTGAACCGTCTCACCGATCTGGGATACCGCGTCACGGCCACCCAGACCGCGGTGGATGTGCCCCGATTGGTGCGTGAAAACCGACCGATGGTGGTCATCGCCGATCTGGCTCTGCGCCATGGCGATTTTTGCGGGATTATTGGCCAATTGCGGGCCAGTCCAGACCTCGCACATGTGCCGGTTCTCGGTTATTGCGATTCCAAGAACCGCAAGCTGGTGGATGCCGCGTTGGAAGCCGGTGCCAAGTTGGTGGCCGCCGAGCAAGGGATTCCTGATCAACTGGCCCAATTGCTGGACCATGTTTTGGCCGTGGAGTGAATTCGCGTAACTTCCGGATCTGCCATCTGGTGCCTCTAAATCCATGAATCCCGTCACTCTCAATCAAGGTATCCACGTTCAGCACCTGTTCTATCGGATCGACCGGGTGCGATGGGCTGGGCTCCCTGCAGGCGAATCGGCCGCGGTTCAGACCCGACTAGAGACTCTGGTCGCTCGTTTCCCCGGTCCGGCCCATCCGCGCCTCATGACCTTGGCCAATGTGGGTGGCAAGGCCGATCTGGGTTTCGTGCTCTTCCACGCAACGCTCGATGGCCTTTCTGCGCTTCATCGGGATTTGGAGGCCTGTTTTCCGCCCGGAACACTGGTGCCGGTCTTTTCCTACCTGAGCGTCACCGAGTTGCCCGAATACGTTCCGACCGATGACGACTTACGTCGCCATTTGGAGCACGGCGAACCGAAGCACGCTGCTGGTACGCCGGAGTTTGAGGCGGCCTTCGAGGCGGCCAAGAAGCGCAATGAAAGCCAGAAGTTCTATCGGCTCCATCCAGAGTTGCAAGATGACTGGCCGATTGTGTGTTTCTATCCCATGAGCAAGAAGCGCTCGGGAAATGACAATTGGTACCTGCTCGATTTTGCCGCCCGTAAGGCATTGATGGGCACCCATGCACGCACAGGGCGGAAGTATGCGGGCAAGATCAGTCAACTCATCACCGGGTCCACGGGTCTCGATGACTGGGAGTGGGGCGTCACGTTATTGGCCCACCGACTCGATGATGTGAAGGGCATCGTTTATGAGATGCGCTTTGATGAGGTGACGGCACGCTACGGTGACTTCGGCCCGTTCTACATCAACCTGCGCCTGCAACCCGCCGCGCTGTGGCAACACTTGCACCTGTGAGCGCGCACACCATGAGCGATTCGTCTTCGGGGGTTCCCTTGCGATTGGTTTCCAACGGCACCGTGTGGATTCCGGCCTCGGGAAAGGTTGGTGCTCCTGTGGAGTCGTTGTACGTGCATGTTCCGTTTTGTGCGCACAAATGTGAGTATTGCGCTTTTTACTCGGGTCCCGCCTCGGGTGATGTGATCCAACGCTACGTTCAGGCGCTCCTTCGCGAATTGGAACTCATCGCGCAAGACTGTCGCCCCAAGACGATCTTTTTTGGCGGGGGAACACCATCGTTGTTGAACCTCAAACAATGGGAGTCGGTGTTGACTACCTTGCATCGACTCGGGTTGGCCAATGCCCCGGAGTTCAGCGTGGAGTG
>CAMATE010000223.1 GCA_945861075.1 Akkermansia muciniphila | reverse complement strand
GGATTGGAGCGACTCGAGGTCCGGGCGGGCAGTGAACCCTTCACTTTAGAGAAGCAGGGCACCAACTGGTGGGTGACTTCGCCTCGCCGATTTTTGGCCGATGGTCCCTGGGTTCGGGAGACCTTCAAGCGGTTCATGGGGCTGCGAATCGACGATTTCTTGGACGATCTGGGGACCGACCCGGGCCGTTACGGCTTGGATCAGCCCGCCCGCGAATACTCCTTTTATCTCGGTAAATCCAACGGCTCCCCGGCATTGCTGACGCGTCTCAGTATGGGGACGCCCTTGGGGGAGGGCCGACGGCTCTCGGTGCGTCGATCGGACGAACCGGGGATTTACGGGATCGCAGCGGGCGATCTTCAAATCCTGCCGGTGTCGGCTCCACAATTCCGCGACTGGAACCTCAATTCCAGCAACATTGTCCAAATCGAGATTCATCAACAGGGACGCACCCGGATGCTCCGGCGGAATTCCCTCGGCCGATGGGATGGCGTGATCGCGGTGCAGGGGGTTCTGCCGGATCCCGCCATTGACGAAGGACTTTACCGGATCGGTCAGGCCCCAATCGGTCGCTATCCAGTTCCCAACGACGTTGCATTAAAACAGTTCGCCTTCGACCAACTCGACCACGCGGTGACGTTGACCCAGAAAGAAGGCGGCAATTTTCGTTCGCTGCATCTCCGGTTCGGTGGCCGCAATGCCATCAACCAGTTTGTCTGGGCCGCCTTCGACTCGGATGAGCCTGCCATCCTGACGCAGTTTCCGCTGAACCTCTATCAGGAGTACATCGGTCCTTGGTTCAGTGCCCCGCCGACCACCTCCAACGAAACGAAGCCGTGAACCCTGTCGACGGCCCGGATTCTGAGCATCGTCCGACTCGACGGTCGATCTGGTCCCGTGAAGCCTGGCCACGACGCCTCTTTCGGATCGGGCGGCGCAGCGTCTATTTGGTTTTGGCCGTGATTGTCGGATTGGGAGCCTACCTGAACCAGGTGGGCATCCCCGAGAGTCTCAAGAACCGCCTTCTCGAGACCCTGCGACAACGGGGAGTGGCCATGGAGTTTGAGCGCATCCGTTTTCGGGCGACCCGGGGCATCGTGGCCGAACAGGTGACTCTCGGCCGTTTGGGCGACCTCGGCGGGGAGCAGTTTTCGGCGCAAGAAGTTCAGTTAGCGTTGGATTGGGGTCAGGTGCTGGTCCTCAAGCCCGAGGTGAGGGGACTCAAGATCCGCGGGGGGGCGATCTCCATCCCACTCGTTGAAAGCAACCGGGTGGCATCCCGTTTTAACCTCCATGGGGTCGAGGCTCGGATTCGGTTCGAGGGTGCCGAGGAATGGGTCGTCGAGGATTTGCGCGCGGCCACGGAGGTCGGATCCTTTCGAGCCTCTGGAATTTTGAAGCACCCGACGGCCCTCCGATCGGCTCCCGACTCAGCGCCCGCGCAAGCCTCCCCAGCCTGGCGCTCCACATTGCTTCGTATCCAACGCACGCTGGAGGAGATCCACTTCCAGACACCGGCCGAGGTTCGTCTCCAATTCCAGACGGACCTGGCATTACCCGAGGCGTCCTCGGCGGAGTTCACGCTTTCGGCCGGACAGGTGACCTGGAATGAGCGGTCGTTTCAGCGCCTGAAGCTAGAGGCTCAGATGCGGCCGCTGACCGAAGCTCCAAAGCAATTGGCCGTGCACGTTCAATGGGAGGTAGATGGGGTGTCGGCGCGCGAAGGATCTGTCCGGGGACTGCGGGGCCAACTGAAGTCCACCCAACCGATCGACGCCGTGCTTCCCGCCTGGGTCGATTGGAATCTCAGTGCGGAGGAGGTCGAGACGCCTCAGTTCTTGGTGGGCAGGGTTCAGGTTGAGGGTCGATCCGAGCACTTGGCTTCCAATGCCATCCCGGTTCGTCCTTGGGATCCCAGAAACGAAACCGTGGTTACGAAGGGGCCCGCTCCTCAATTTCGATCCTCCCTGAAACTTCACCTGCACGAACTCAAGACCCTGGCCCCCGAGGTCCGCCTCAATGAGGCAGCCGTTCAGATGGTGTTGGGACACGATTTGGTTGGATGGCATGAGGCGCAGTTGGAGGTTCGGGCTCCGGGTTTCCAGAGCCCTGGGTTGGACTGCGGTCCTCTGGAACTCTCGTTGATGGGCCACCCTCAAGGCCCCGGTCCTGGGCCCGAGGATGCCTCGTTTTGGCGTTGGATCCGGCCGCTTGCGATCACCGGGAGCCTGGAGGCCCGCGCGGTCAATCACCCGCTTCTGCGATTGGACCGTTTCAAGACCCGCTTGCGTTTTGATTCGGCCCGAGCCCGGTTGGAAGACACGCAAATCGACCTTTTGGGAGGTACCGTGGCGGGTAACATCGAGTGCGATGCGGATACGCGACGCTTGAGTGTGCAGGCCACTTCGTCGGCCCATCCCTCCGGAGTCATCCCCGTGCTAACGCCGGCCGGTCAGCGATGGTTGGGGCAATTTTTCTGGCCCACCAATCAAGCCCCCCGGATCGCTGCCCAACTGGGGTTGGTGTTGCCGCCTTGGACCAACAGCAATCCCGACTGGCGTGGCACCGTGTTACCCACCGTCACCATCGCCGGATCGGCCACGGGAGAGTCCTTCAGTTTCCGAGGTATCACGGGGGATTCTGCAAAGGGGGCTTTCACCTACACCAACCGCGTATGGCGGATTCCGAGCATGACGGTAGTCCGGCCCGAAGGTCGGGTGGTCTTCGACTACGAGGGCCACGAGGTGACTCAAGACTACCGCTTCCGACTGACCTCTGGAGTGGATCCCAAGATCGTGCAACCGCTCATCGCCGAGCCGGGAGCCCAGCGGGTGTTCAATGATCTAGTCTTTGGTCAGCCGCCCCAAATTAAGGGTGAGATTCGCGGGCGCTGGTTCTCTCCGGAATTGACGACGGTGCAGGTGGAGATCGCGGCCACCAATGTCACTTATCGGGGTGAACATTTGGATTCAGCCCGCGCGAAATTAGGCTATACCAATCGGTTTTTATCGGTCGGTGAGGCCCGCGGTCGAGATGGCGCGCAGTGGGTTACCGTCGACGGGTTTGCCTTCGACGCGGCGGCCGGACTCATCTCATTCACCAATGCCGTCAGCGTTTTTGATCCGTGGCGGCTGACCCGATTAATTGGACCTATTACGCACCGGACGATGAGCCCTTACCATTTCATTGAACCCCCGCTGGTTCATGTGAATGGCGTGATCGGTATTCGTGGAGACATGTCGCGTAACAATATTCGTTTCGACGCTGAATCTGAGGGGTCCTTTGAGTGGTGGAAGTTTCGTACCAAGGGGGTTTCTGCCAGCGTTCTATCGATGGGCAGCCAATTGTATGTGACCAATATTCAGGCCGGCTTTTATGGAGGGCGTCTTCGGGGAAATCTCGAATTCGAACTCGGTAAGGATGAAAAGAATCGCCTGCGCATGGACACCGAGTTGAGAGACGTGGAATTGGGTGCGTTGGTGGCCGGCGTGTCGGGGCGCACCAACCGGCTGGAAGGGCGCCTGTCGGGAACCTTCCGCGTCGATGAAGGCCTCACCTCAGAACCGGCCACCTGGAAGGGCGGTGGGCAGGCCACCTTGCGCAATGGATTCCTGTGGGGATTCCCGGTTTTCGGTGTGTTTTCCTCCATTCTCGACGGCATGTCTTCTGGGTTGGGCCAAGCTCGATTCACGGAGGGAACGGCCACGTATTCGCTGGCTCAGGGGGCGGTCCATACTCGAGACCTGCAAATGAAGTCGCCGTCGATGTCGCTCGGTTATGCCGGCTCGGTGACCTATGAGAACAAGGTCGATATGCTGGTGCAGGGTTCGATGTTTCGCCGGGTGCCCTTGTTCGGTCCCGTGGCGTCCATTGCTCTGTCGCCCCTGGAGAAGCTCTTCGAGTACCGACTGACCGGAACTCTGGATGAGCCGGTGACGGGTCCGGCTCATGTACCGACCTTGTTGCTCTTTCCCTTCAGACCTTTTGGAACATTGAAGGATCTCTTGCCCGAAGAGCGTCGGGCGGTATCCGATCCCGCTGCGTCCCCGGCCTCGAAACAACCTCAAAATCCCCCCGCGGTTCCCAAACCGTGATTGTGCTCCTGTACCCATGAATCAATCGGATCTCATTCCGTTTCCGGATACTGAAACCCTCGTGCAACAAGTGGCGGGTCGCTGGTTGGATGCGGTCGATGCGGCCAACACGGCGGGAAAGCCCTTCCACGTGGCCTTGTCGGGCGGTCGGGTGGCCGGCCGCTTTATGGCCGCAGCCCACGGGCTGGGGACCTCTCGGCGCACCTGTTGGGACACGGTTCACTTTCATTGGGGAGATGAGCGCTGCGTGCCGCCCGATCATGCCGACAGCAATTACAAGCTGGCTCAATCGGCCTTGCTGGATCCTGCCGGGATTGACGCCGCATGCCGGCATCGTCTGTGCGGTGAGTTGCCGCCCGAAGAAGCGGCCCGTCTGGCCGAGGCCGAGTTGGCCCGGGTGACCGGCACCGCATCCGGCGGCGTGCCTGTCCTCGATTTGGTGTTCCTCGGCATGGGTGAAGACGGTCACGTGGCCTCGCTTTTTCCAGGAGCTCGGCAATCGGTGGTGACCTCCACTGGATGGGTGATCCCGGTGATTGGACCCAAGCCACCGCCCCAGCGCCTCAGCCTGACCTTCCAAGTGCTGGCTGCAGCCAAAGAGGTGTGGGTGCTGGCCTCTGGGGCAGGCAAGGAAGAGGCCCTTAAGGAGTCGTTGCGAATCGGTGGAAACACGCCGTTGGCTCAGTTGCTATCTCTGCGTTCCCACACGCGCATTATGACCGACCTCCCGCTGCCCGTGTGAAGCAGGTTCAGTGCTTCGGGCTCACCCCGAGAGATGCCTTGCGACAACGAGGTGATGCGAGTGCGTTGATGTTGCCATGACCCCACCCCATCCGGTCCGACAGTCTGGAATCCCACTCGGCGTGAGGCTGGCGGTGGGTGCGTCCGGTGCCTCGGCACTGGGCCTTCAGATGGTCTGGGCACGGATGTTTGCACTCGGTCTTGGACAAGAGTTGCCCTCCACCCTGGGTGTGATCACCGCCTTCTTTGGCGGACTGGCGGTGGGTTCGCGTTGGGGCGCTCGTGCTCTGGATCGCCTGCCGTCTCTCGAGATCCGCTGTGCAGTGCTCGAGGCGCTGACGGCCTTCTGGGCGCTGGCGACGGTGGTGCTGCTGCCGCGGGTTGCGGAGTTCTCCTGGCAGTGGCTTGGGCCTGCTCCCGGGGTCGGGCTTCACTGGGCAGTCAGCCTGTTGTTGCCGAGTGTGGTTCTGTTTCCGGCGACCGTGTGTCTGGGAGCCATGATGCCGGCGATGGAGCGATTGATCTCGGGTTTCCGTGCCGATGGACTTCGGGTGGGACCCTTGTATGCGGTGAACACCTTGGGTGCGGTCGTGGGGGTTCTGGGTTCGGTGCTCTGGGTGCAACCCCGTTGGGGGCTGACCGGATCGGTGATCGGCTTCGCCGGCCTTCAGTGCCTTTGTGCCGTGTTGTTCTGGTGGACGGGACGCGGTGTGCGGTCCGTGGAACCGGTTACTTCGACGGTGGAACCGGGTGGTGAACGTCTGAGTACCTCGCGCCTCCGGACCACGTTGTGGCTGAGCGGCTTCTTGGGCATTGGCTTCGAGGTGTTGGCCACCCGGCTGTTGTCGCAAGTCTTCGAGAACACGGTCTTCACCTATGCAGTAATCCTCGCAGCGTATTTGCTGTTCACCGCCTTGGGTGGGGCTTTGCAAAATCGGTTCGCGACGCAAGCCAACCGCGCG
>CAMATE010000222.1 GCA_945861075.1 Akkermansia muciniphila | reverse complement strand
GTCTTGGTCACCACCTCCGGACCCGACCGCGTGCTCATGCAATGCTTTCCGGTGCCCCCCAAGGGCGGAACCATGAAAGTCCGCCTCGGCATCACCGCCCCCCTAACGCCGCTGGGGGCTCAAGAAGTCGCCTTCGTCTGGCCCCGCATTGTCGAGCGCAACTTCGCCTTCGCCGAGGCTTTGAAGCATCTCGTCTGGCTCGAGTCCCCACAAAAGATACTGAACCCTCCGTCCGCCTGGGGCTGGAACAGCACCGGCACCAACAGCCTGACAGCAACCATCCCCGTCTCTTGGGGGCCCCACGCGTTCCCCACCCTCAAACTGCAGCGCAAGGCTGAGGCCACCAGTCAGTGGAGCATCGATGACCGTTCGACTCCGCACGCCACCGTGCGACAAGCGATCTCCTCCATCACAAACCCGTCTCGAGGGAGATTGGCGGTGGTGGTAGACGGAGGCCGAGACGGACGGGATGGCTGGGAAGCCCTCCGGCAATATCTGGCTGTAACGCCAGCCCGAGGCGACTTGCGCCTCTGGGCTTACGAAGACGGAGTCCGCGACGCGGCAACCATCAACGAAGGCCCCTTCAAAGCCGCCGTCGAGCAAATGGAACGCCACACGCCGAAGTTCGAGGGCGGCCACGATCCGCTACCGGCGCTGGAGGCCGCCTGGGGTTGGGCCTCTCAACAGGCCGGCGGCACGGTGCTCTGGATCCATGGCAACGTGCCCGTCCTTTTAGGCGATCCCCAGTCGATGTCCCAGCGACTTCAGCGAGGGGAGGCCACCGGAGCCCGACTGGCGGACCTTCAAATCACAGCGGGGCCCCATGTCGCCGCCAAGGAATGGTCTGCACAAACCCTTTATGAATCCCTGCCCCGACTCGGCACTTTGGACGACGATCTGAAACGGTTTCTCGACACCTGGACCGGGCTGGCTCCGGAGTGGCACTGGCGGCGAGAGCGATCCGAAAACGGAAACACAAACGGCCTCACCGCATCGCGCCATCTCGTCCGCCTCTGGGCCCGCGATCAAATCAACCAACTGCGTCGCCAGCGCAAGACCACCGAGGCCGTCGCGCTGGCTGGTCGCTGGCAATTGGTCACGCCGATCAGCGGAGCCGTCGTCCTCGAGACCAAAGCCCAATACAAGGCCGCCGGCCTTACACCAGTGGATCCGTTGACCACCCCCGCCATCGTTCCCGAACCCGAAACCTGGGCTCTCTTGATCGTCGGCACCGGGGCGCTGGTCCTCTGGCAACGACGCCAAAAACGCCGACACTGACCGATCACTGGATCGATGCCAGCCGCGTTCCCCAACCGACGCCACACCCCGTGTGGCCCGGTGACGGCACCCGGCCTACAGCGCGCCGACTTTTATCTGCCTCAAAAAAAGTGACTCACCACCAGGTGAAGTTGGGATCCGGCGCCGGGCCGGTGTAGTTCCACTGGGAGGCCTCCTTCGGGAAGCGGAAGAAGTCGGTGTGCCCATCGCCCCACAACACGTTGAAGCGGTACTGCCCCTTCACGTTGTGCCACTGGCTGGCAATGTCGTTCTTGTCGCGGTCCGCCCACCAGGGCCAGTCGCCTTGGATGAGCTTGTTCGACGGCCCGAGAGCAATCTCGCTCGTCTTGATGGGCCGTCCCTGAGGGCTATTGGGATTGGCGGAATCCCCGGTCACATGCTTCACACGCAACGTCGCCACCGACCAGACCGTCAGGTAACTGTTGCCCCAGGCGTCATAGCAGGAACGGGTTCCTTTCGGAAAAGTGCTCTTCCAGAGGGAATCCCCCTTGTCGGCCGGGCACTGAAACGCTGCGAACGCCGGGACGTAGATGTTCAACGGACGATTGGTCGCACCGGTCAATCCACCGTGCAGCGACATGACACCCTTCTTGCCTCCCAGGGTACCCCAATCGTTGTACACCGGGTAATTGTCCCGGTTGTCGTCGGCGTACATGTGCATCCCCAGCCCCATCTGGCGCTGGTTGTTGTTGCAACTAATCGTCAGCGACTTGCTCTTGGCCCGCGCCAGGGCCGGCAGAAGCATGCCCGCCAAGATGGCGATGATGGCGATGACCACCAGCAACTCGATCAGGGTAAAACCCGCACGGGAACGATGGAGAGGACGAGTGGATGGCTTCATGGCATCGGAGGGACTGCTACGAGAAGAGGCAATCCCAGCCGACCCGTCAATTCCGTGTTCCAGGATGCCGTTTCCCAAGGCGTGCCACCGGTCCATGAACTCTCCTGGGAATCACCGAGGATTGAAAAATGCGACTCCGGGCATCTTCCTGCTTTTCAACTCACGCCCTGAGCCGAACCGTTGGGCCGTTGAATCGATGGCATGGACGCAAGTAAACTGACATTCCAACGGGTGGCGTTGCTGGGAGTGGGGGCCTTCACTCAGGCGTTGATGCGTCACCTAGGGCGCGACGGCGCGGAGGTCTCGGCCTACCTCACCCGGGACTACGCCCACTATGGGCCGCGTCAGGAAGGCTCGTGCGTTTCCAGCGTCGATGTGCCCAACCCCTGCCCCAGTTTCCGGCAGCATCGACCCGACTTCCTGATCCCGATGTCGCTCGAGTGGGCGCTGCGACCCTGGACGGCCGAACTCCTTGGCTTAGGCATCCCCATCCTCTGCCCGACCGGCGAGGGATTGCGCCTCGAACGCGAGCGCGATTTTGCCCGAGAACTGTGCCGGCAAACTGGCATACCCTTCCCGCAATCTCACCTCATTCCCACGCGTGCCGAGGCCGAAGCTCTGGTCCGGCGCGAGGGACGCCCCTTCGTGGTGAAGAATCCGCTCTGCTCGCCGACCAGCCCCATCCACACCATCGTCTGCGAAACGCCGGAAGACACGCTGGCTTGGCTACCGCGCATCGATGATGCCGAGGGCATCTTCCTTCAGGAATATCTCGGACGCCGCGAGGCCGGACACATCGCGCTGGTCAGCGACGGTGAGATCCATTCGTTGGTCACCAACCAGGAATACAAGCGGGCCTTCGACGGTAATCTGGGCATCGTGGCTGGCGCGCCGCTGGGCGGGCTGGTGGAGCGCGATCCGGGCGACCGCTACGGACTGGCGCGGGAACTCCTGGAACCCCTCCGCCCGTGGTTCCGCGAGGTCGGATTCCGCGGGCCCGTGCAGGTCACGGCCATCCGTCACAACGATCGCTGGCACGTGCTCGAGTACAACGTGCGGCTGGGTGTCACCAGCGGGCCCATGATCGCGTCGATGCTGGCCAACCCGCTGGAAACCTTCGGCCGATGCGCGCTGGGATTGCCACTGAATCCCCAATGGCGGCCTGGAAAGGAATTCGGCTGCAACCTCACGCTGGCAGGCTACGGATACCCCTTCACCCAACTCACCGGCCCGCGGGTGCCCGTAACGGTCGACGGTTCCTTTCAAG
The DNA here is from genome assembly GCA_945861075.1 of Akkermansia muciniphila. Classification (GTDB taxonomy): domain Bacteria; phylum Verrucomicrobiota; class Verrucomicrobiia; order Limisphaerales; family UBA9464; genus SXXZ01. Next base: position 2,394 of record CAMATE010000222.1, on the reverse strand, counting down.
GAGAGGTCTGGTGGCAAGAAGTGGCCGAATCAGCCCTGGGCGGACTGGAGGCGACCGGTCACCGTATTGCCGACATCACGGCCTTGGCCGGCTCTCTTGAGGAAGCCATCGCCAAGGCCTACGCCGACATCCGAAAAATCCGCTCGCTCGGCAGCTACCATCGAACCGATGTGGGGCAATCGCTGTGGCCTCCTGGCAACGCATGAAGGCAACCGTTTCCCGCCCCCGTTCCGCCTGGGTCGAGGTGGACCTTGAACAATTCGCACGCAACTGGGAAATCCTCCGCAAAGAAGTCCCGGCCTCGGTCTCGTTGATGTTTGTGGCCAAGGACAACGCCTATGGACTGGGTGCCGTACCAGCCGCCCGGGTGGCGCTCGATCATCACGCCGATTCCCTCGCTGTCTTCACGCTCGGAGAAGCCCAGGAACTGCGCGACGCCGGCATCACTGCGCCCATCTTGATTTTGGGAGAGCGGCTCGCGGAAGAAGTGCCGCACGTGCTGGAGCTGGACCTGGAACCCTGTGTGGGATCGATCGAGGTGGCCGAGGCCTTCTCGAAGGCTGCCCGTGAACGGAGCCGACCTGTGGCCATCCACCTGAAGATCAACACGGGCATGAACCGGTTCGGGTTCTCATGGAGAACCGTCGACTCGTGGGGTCAGCGCCTGAGGGATCTTGCGGGGCTCGAGTTCTGCGGGGCCCTCAGCCATTTCGCCCAGAGCGACGAACTCGACAAGGGATTCGCCCGCACCCAGTCCGGCCGATTCGAGGCGGTGCTAGACCACCTTGCCGCCGAAGGCATCCGTCCGCGCTGGATCCACCACTGTAATTCCGGCGGCGTGCTCGACTTGCCGGACGCTCATTTTAACCGCGTGCGCGTCGGCCTGCTGGCCCAGGGCGTTTATCCCTCGGAGGTATGCCGGCGGATCGACGGAATCGCCCCAGTGCTGTCGCTGCGAGCCCGGATCACGGCGATCCAGGCGCTCGAGGCCGGCGACACGGTGGGCTACGGCATGCGCTGGCGCGCCGAAGGGCCGTGCCGAATCGGCGTGTTGTCGATCGGCTACGGCGACGGCTACCCACGGCTCCGCAACCAGGGGCATGTGCTGCTGCACGGCCACCGCGTCCCGCTCGTGGGGGGCGTGACGATGGATGCTTTGATGGTGGATCTGGCCACGGTGCCCGAGGCGCAGATCGGCGACGAGGCGGTGCTGCTCGGCAGCCAGGGCTCCGAGCGCATCACCGTCCAAGAACTGGCCAGCCTGCGCGGAACGGTCACCTACGATGTGTTGACCGGCCTGCGGGGACGCCTCCCACGCGTGTACCGCGGCGGAATCGGCGATGGGAGTCCGGGTTGAACGGCCCATCCCTACGACTATCCCTGCGACCTTTGCGGCCTCACTTCATCTCCACCCAAGCGCTCGCGGCGGAGACCGGGTCGGCCCGCTCCTGCAGCGACGTCAGGATCACCCGTGCCTGTCGGGTCACTTTACCGCTGAACCACTCCTTGCCATTGGCGACCACCCGCACCGGTCGATCGAGATCCAGCAACCGATCCGAGAGCCGAAGGCGCAGGCTCGTCGGAACTTGTCCTGTCAGTTGGATCTCCTGGCCCTGCAACTGAGCCACCATCTGGGCGCGCTCGGGGATGGGAGTCTCCGAAGGCACTTGTAGCCAGTAGAACCGGCGATGCACCACGTCGTCCTGCTGCCAGACGATTTTGTTGGGCCAGGCATTGCGGACGAAACCCGCCATCCAGGGAACCCCCTCGGCATCCTTGCGGTTCATCCAATGGCCCAGGCCTTCGTAAATCTTCACCTGATGGACATACCCGCCGGCATCCTCGCGGGCCAAGCGATCGAGTTCGGCACCTCGTTCGGAGGCAATCCGGTTGCGGCTGTAGGCCGCGTCGTTGCCGCCCATGAAAATAGCGAAGGGTAGATTCCGAAGGCCCAGGAGCGAGGCCTCGTTGGGATGACCCGCCATCATGGAGGCCGCGGCGAACCGGTCGGCCATGCGCGGGGCCAATTGCCAGACACCGTCGCCGCCAGCGGAGTAGCCCATCAAGTACACGCGGTCCGGACTCACGCCACGCACGGCGACGTAATCGTCGATGAGGCGCTGGAACATCGGGTCGATGTGCCCCTCATGCCACAAGTTCCACGTGTCGGTCGGGGCTCGAGGCGCGAGGTAAAATCCCTCGGCGGGTTCGTAGAGCCGTATCTGGTTCTGCCACTGCTGGTCGTTCACTTGCTTGGGCGCGCCGCCGCCACCGTGCATGGATATCCACAAGCTCCGCTGACCGACCGGGGCTTTGCCAAACTCCTTCTCCAACCAGCGGAGGGTCTTGCCCTCAAAGGCCAATTCTTTCTTGTCGACTTCCGGAGTCCGATCG
>CAMATE010000221.1 GCA_945861075.1 Akkermansia muciniphila | reverse complement strand
ATCGCTTCGATTTCGGCGTTGGTGCGCGAGGGGGTCGGTGGTTCGCCAGGAACACGCTCCCAGGCACCGGGGAGCGGGTGAGGATTCGCGTACGGCGCGTTGTCGCTCGCCTGCGTGGGCCGCCCCCGCAATCCAGCCTCGATGTAAGTGGCGAGTAGTTCCTTGAGCGTGACGCCCTCTTGGACGGCACGGGTTTTGACCTCTTTAAAAAGGGGGTCGGGCAAATCCAAGGTAGTTCTCACGCACACATATTGATGCGGAAATGTGGAAATGCAAAAAATTCCTCTCGGGATGGATCGAGTCCTTTCGGTCCATTTCTTGCCTAACCCATCTGCACGGGAGTGGACGGTGAGACGCCGTCGCTGCCGGATGCTGGGGCGGGTCTACCGACTTGGGGTTCAGTGCTCTTTCGAAGCCTCGGCTTCCCTGCTCCCGCCCGATGTTCGTATGCTCGGGCATGGGTATGGACAAGGACGAGGTCGCCGCGGTGCTGTCGGAGATCGGTACATTGCTGGAGTTGAAGGGAGAGAACCCCTTCAAGACCCGGGCTTACCACAATGGGGCCCGCATTCTTGAGGGGCTGACCGAGCCGCTGGAGAAGCTCGTGGCCAAAAATCGCTTGGGCGAATTGAAGGGTTTCGGTGAGGCGCTCCAAGACAAGGTCACCCGCTTGGTCACCACCGGCACCCTGCCCTATTTCGACGAACTCAAGGCCTCGCTACCACCGGGACTGCCAGCCCTGCTGGAAATCCAAGGCCTCGGGCCGAAGAAAGTGAAACGCCTGTACGATGAGTTGGGAATTGATTCGATGGAGAAGTTGGAGGCGGCCTGCCACGCTCAAACCATCGCCGGCCTGGAAGGGTTCGGTGAGAAGTCCCAAGCCAAAATCCTCGAGGCCATTGCCTTCAAACGGCAGTTCGCTTCGCGCCACCGCCTCATCGACGCCTTGGTTTGCGCCGATCCCATCCTGGAGTCCCTGCGCGGACATCCTGATGTCACCCGCTGCTCGACCGCCGGAAGTCTGCGGCGCTGGAAGGAAGTGATCGGAGACATCGACTTCCTGGTGTCTTCCAAGAACCCGGCGTCGGTCATCGCCTTTTTCGTCGAGCAACCCGGCGTGAAGTCGGTTCTGGCTCAAGGCGAAACCAAGGCGAGCGTGATTCTGGAGGGCGGCATCCAAGCCGATTTGCGGGTGGTGGCGGATGTCGAATTCCCGTTCGCCCTGGCCTATTTCACCGGCTCGAAAGAACACAATATCGTGATGCGCCAGCGGGCCATCGCACGAGGCCTGCGGCTCAATGAGTATGGACTCTTCCGAGGCAGCGAAGAGACCCGGGATCCGGCCCTGCGGGTCACTTGCCAAGAGGAACGTGAGATTTTCGAGCAACTGGGGATGGCCTACGTGCCGCCCGAACTGCGGGAAGATCACGGCGAATTCGCCGCGGCCGAATCCAACGCACTACCCCGACTCATCGAATGGACCGACTTGCGAGGTTCATTGCACAACCATTCCAATTGGTCCGACGGGCGCGATTCCTTGGAAGCGATCGCCGCCGAGGCGCACGAACTAGGACTCGATTACTGGGCCATCACCGACCATTCACGGGCTTCGTTTCAGGCCAATGGGCTCGATGTTCGGCGCCTCGAGGACCAACTGCAGGCGGTGGCGGCGGTGAACCAGTCCTACGCTGCTGAAGGCAGCGAGTTTCGGCTTCTGACCGGGTCTGAGGTGGACATTTTGAAAGACGGCCTCGATTTCGACGACTCCATCCTCGCTCGGTTGGACGTGGTGGTCGCCAGCTTGCATGTGCCCTCGAGTGATGCGCTCGAGAACACACGCCGGTTGATCCAGGCTGCGGAGAACCGATACGTCCACATGCTCGGACATCTCACCGGACGACTGCTATTGGAGCGGAACGCCTACAAGTTGGATGTCCCGGCGGTGTTGAAGGCGTGCGCGGCGACGGGCACTTGGATTGAACTCAATGCGAGCCCGTATCGATTCGATCTCGATTGGCGTCTATGGCGGCAAGCCAAGGAACTCGGCGTGAAATGCGTGATCAACTGCGACGCCCATCGACTGGACCACTTCAACTTCCTGCGTCTCGGAGCCGGTATCGCCCGCAAGGGCTGGTTGACCCAAGCCGACGTGATTAACACGAAGAACTTGAAGGATTTGCAGCAGGCGTTGAGGCAAAAGCGCGCATAACGCCCCGCTGGGAATCGCACTCGGCGAACCTCGCCGCCGAAGCCGTCGATGCCGTCGATGAGGTCAGCGCCCGGAGCACAGGCGCGGACGCTTCTCGGCTACCGAGGCGAAAGCGGACCCAGAATGCGCACCTCGAACGGTGCCAGGGCTGGCATCCAACCATCGGCATCCACCGCCACCTCGTCGTCGTGGCGGACATCCGGCATGCGCACATTCCACCAGGTCTCATCCGTCAGACGGATTTGCTGGATGCGATCGGTGGTATTGACCAAAACCCAATAATCGCCCGGTGCGACAAACCCATTCCCCTGCCGCACCGTATTCACCGACCAAAGGATCGGCGGTTCCAAGGCCTCATTGCGACGATCGGTCATCATCTCCGATCGCGGCGGGCGCTGGGATGTCGCGGGCGCAGCGAAGATCGGCTCCCAGCGGCGAACTTCCTGGACAACGTTGGTGAGTGCTTTCCACGTCTCCGGATGGCGGGGCATCTCCCAATGCCCATCGCGATAGGGATAATACAGAACCGCATCAGCCCCGATGATCCGCGCTCCCCAAGTCATGCTGCGCAATTCTTCTTCCGTCGGCGGTCGCGGCGAAAAGGGCGGCGGGAAATATTCCGTGCGGTAGGCGGCCCAGTCCATGGACTGGATCACCGCATAGAACTGCTTGCCGCCTGCACGAGCCGCCGTCGCCCCATGACGCATGTGCTGAAAGAAGGCCGGAACCGGAATCCAACCGACGGGATAGAAATCCACCATCAGGAGATCGGCCGTGTGGAACTTGGCTAAATTCCAACCCCGAGCCACCACCAGTGCCGTGGGCTTTTGTCCCCCCGCCAATCGCACGGCGTTGTGGGCCTGTTCCACCTGTTCGGCAGGGACTTCATTCAGATCGGGCTCATCAATAAGGTACCAACCGGACAGGGCTGGATGGCGATCCCAACGCCGGACTGTCTCACGCACCCGTTTCGCATCGAAACCCTTGCCGGCCGAACTCCCCGGAGTCGCAATGACGCCCACTCCGAGGCGGGCGGCAGCATCCATGTAGGCCGGATCCAAACCTCCCATGACCAACGAAAAACCGGACGCATGGACCACCTGTAAATCGGCAACCCCTGGTACCCCGTAAATCCCCAAGGGGAAGGGTTTGGAAGCCGCCCGATTCGCAGCCGGGCCCTTGGCTTGCGGTAGTCGTTGGCAGGCGGCCAGCCCACCCAAAAGCGCCACCATCACGATCCATCCCAGCTTCCGGGGAAACCTTGAAAGACTTTGGATGAAGCAAACCGAAGCGAACCCATTCATGAGGCGAAAACCTTTTGCCGGATTTGTTCCACCGAGGCAGTGCCGGTGGTCCCCAGTTGATGGATGACGCAATGGGCGGCAGCCATGGCCAATTGCATGGCCTCGGGCAAATCGGCTCCCGCGGCCAGCGCCGCCGTCAGATTGGCACTGACCGAATCACCCGCGCCCACGATGTCAATCGGGCCGCTCACCGGATGCGCCGGCACATGAGCCACCGCCCCCTCGGCCGTGGCGCCAATTATCCCCTGCTCCGCCAGAGTGATGAAAACAGGCCGCTTCAACGACATCGCCATGGACCTGGCGGCCGAGACCACCGCGGGCAAATCGCCCACACTGCGACCGGTCAGGCGTCCCAACTCTGCCGCGTTCATCTTCCAGTGGGCCGCCGGCCACCCGTGCAACCCCCGACGGCTGTCTGCCACGATGGGCAAGGCCGGCTGGGCGGCCGAAAGACGCCGGAGTCGTTCCCGCACCTTCTCGGTCACCACACCGGTCTCGGCGATGTCCACCTGATCCATCACCATCCAGGCATCCGCGCTCTCTGGGCCTTCGGCCACCCGATCCATCGCGGCGATGACCGCCGCCTGGGCCGCGTCCGGAGTCGGTGTGTAGTTCTTGAGGTCGAGGCGACTCAATTCCTCCGGAGGCTGGCCCCCGCGATGCAGCAAAGGCTTGGTATAGGTGAAGGTATTGCGTCCGGGGATGGCCACAAAACCCTCCAGATCCACCCCCGTCCGAGCGGCCAGCGCGCGGTGCAATTCAAAGCCTTCGCCGTCATCCCCACGAAGGCCCAGACAACGAATGGTGCCCACCCCCAAGGCCACCAGATTGTTCAGAACCGTACCAGCCGCCCCGGGCAGGCAACGCACACCAGTGATGTTGTGCACCGGGAGCCCGGTCTCGATGGAAATCTCAGAACGGGCCGGATCAATGTCGAAGTAACGGTCGAGGCAGAAATCGCCCAGCAGAGCCACCCGCAACCGAGGGTATCGACCTGTGATCGCTTCAAACCGTTCCACGGTCATACCCGGTTTCATGACAAGAGTGGCTGGGTTGCTGGCATCCGTCTCGGAGACGGACTCGTGCTATTCCTTGAAGATCAATTCGCCGTCGTGACGGGTCACGCCGCGGAAGGCCGTCAGGAGTTTGCCGGTGATCGTCCCCGGCTTGCCGTTGCCGATGACGCGACCATCCACCTTCACCACCGGAACCATCTCGGCCGCGGTGCCCGTGAGGAACATCTCATCGGCAGTATAAATGTCGTATCGGGTCAGATTGGGCTCGGCCACCTCGATGCCCATGGCCTTGGCGCAGTCGATGACCGTGTTGCGCGTGATGCCATACAGCGCGCCCGCACTCAGCGGCGGCGTGAAGAGCTTGCCCTTCTGGACGATGAAGATGTTGTCGCCGGTGCACTCGGCCACATAGCCATCGGTGTTGAGCATGATGGCCTCTTCAACCCCGATCAAATTGGCCTCGATGCGGGCCAAGATGTTGTTCAGGTAGTTGAGCGACTTGATGGCCGGATTCACCGAGTTCACCAACATGCGGGTGGTCGGGACCGTGGCGATGGTCATGCCGTCCTGATAGACGGACTCCGGGTAGAGTTGGATGGTCGCGGCGATGATGATCACCGACGGTTTCGGGCATCGGCGCGGATCGAGTCCGAGGGTTCCCTTGCCCCGGGTGACGATGAGTCGGATGTATCCTTCGCGCAGCCCATTGGCGCGGCAGGTCTCCAGGCAGGCTTCCATCATCTGCTCCTGCGTCATCGGGATCTCCAGGAGAATGGCCTTGGCAGACCAATACAGGCGCTCGATGTGCTCCCGCAGCTTGAAGATGCGGTTGTGGTACATGCGGATGCCCTCGAAGACACCGTCACCATACAACAGACCGTGATCAAAGACGCTGATGGTGGCGTCGGCTTCGTCCCGCAACTGACCGTCGATGTAGACCTTCATTGGTTTTTCTGGCCTGACGCTACGTGAGCGCACTATCCGCCCGCAAGCGTGCACCGGAAGGGACGTGAGCCGAGAAGGATCCAGCCTTCAAGGGGATGGGGCCCTCAGGACAACGAGCAGAACCTCGTCACTCAAAAGGACTCCATGGCCTTCCTGAAATGGGGCCCCAACTCAGGCGGGGATTCAGCGGTAGAACGTGACCGCCAGGGCCGAGATCAAGATTCCCCAAACGACACCGGCAACCCCCATGAGCCGCACCCGCCCTTCGGATTGGGTGCACCACGCAAGCCAATCCCGCACACGCCACGGAGACACAGCGACCCAAATCGCCCCAGTCACCCAGAC
>CAMATE010000220.1 GCA_945861075.1 Akkermansia muciniphila | reverse complement strand
CGATGAAGTACTGGGCGAGAACCCGTGCGACCACGGACTTGCCGACCCCGCCCTTTTCGCCGCCGATGAGATGAATGTTGGCCATGATGTGATTTGGGGAGGCGCGTTGGATGATGGCGCAATAGTCCTTTCGAGGAATAATGGCCTGTTTGGTTCCGTCACACTCCGCAGGCCGGTGATTGCATCGTCCCGAAGAGGCTCTGGCGACGGAATTCCGGAAAAGCCCAATGAAAGTCACTCATGACGCCCAGAAATTGGAATGCAGTTCGGTCTGAAAAACTCTCGCCCGACCTCTGGGTCAGAGTTCAGCGCCTGAGCAGAGTGCAGCGTGACACCGAGCTCTGGAGAGCGCAGACTGCGGAATCCAGCGGGGAAACTTCCATCCCGCGGATGCAGCCAAACTCCTAATCCATCAATCACATGGGCGACCGCTCCCCGAAGGACAACCAGAAGAAGACCGGCCAGAAACAGGCGAAGGCCAGCTCCGCTGACCAGAAGAAAAAAGCCCAAGTTGCCGCCAAGGCGGCGAATACCGGCAAGAAAAAGTAAGGATTCGTCCGTTGGGCCCCGTCCGCGCGCTCGGCAGCGGACGGGCCTCCTACCACGACACCGACCGTTGCAGACGCCCCTTCCAAACCATTACGCGACGCTGGGCCTCCACCGCCGCTGCACCGACGAGCAGATCCGGATTGCCTACCGGCTGCTGGCCAAACAACACCACCCGGACCTTAACGGCGGTTCGGTGGATTCCATTGCACAAACCCAGGCTCTCAACGCAGCACATGAGGTCCTCGGTGATCCCGATCGACGAGCCGCCTATGATCGGCAATGCGCTTCGGCAGAGAATTCAGCCCGCCCGGTAAGGCCTACCCGCATCCAGAAGAACCTGGCCCAAGACGTCCACCTGCGGCTCGACGACTTTCTCCGCGGTACCCGATTGGATGTCCGAGTGCAGGATCCTGCCAATCCGGATGGGGCTGAGACTTACACCCTGGAAATCCCGCCCAAAACGGCGCCCGGCGACCGTTTTCGCATTGCCCGCGAAGGTTATTTCCACGGCGGCCTCGTGACGGTCCGGGTCAAAGCTCGTCCGGATCCACGGTTCAAGGTGCGAGGCTCCGACCTCCGATGCGACCTGCGGATCAGTTCGGATCGGGCAGCCAAGGGCGGATCCGAAAACGTCCGCGGCCTCAACGGTTCCCTGAGAGTCACCATTCCGCCCGGAATTGGGCGGGGCGAGGAAGTCCGGATTCCCGGCGAAGGCTTGCCCAAGACGCGCGGAGGTCGAGGCGACCTGCTGGTTCGGATCGACTATCGCCCGGAGGTTCGAATCACTCGAAGTTCCGGCACTCGCTGAGAGCCTGTCTGAACCCGAACCATTCCATCAGGCGGGAAGTGCTTGCACGGTTGATTCGTTCGCAAGACGGAGCAAAAACAGCGACGTGCGGGCTAAATTGAAGCCCGCCACGAGCGTCTGAGCACTGTGACTCACTTCATGGGCACACCCGGTTCCTGACGCCCGTTGGTCGTCAAAATCTGGAAGTGGTGGACGCCGGCCGCGAGCGGGTGGTCGCTGGTCCACACGATCTTGCGGTCGCGGTTCACTTCCACCATGGAGACTCCCTGGTTGGCCGCATGGCTGCCGACCACCGTGTTGCCGTTGGCCAGGCGCTGAGATCCGCAGGGATCTTTGAACAGTCCACCGACATCGTCATTGGTAACCTTCCAGGCGATCGCACCCGACTGGGTAAATTCGACCACTTTGTTGCCATGGGTCAGCGAAACGAGGGTGTTACCATTGTCCAACCGGATGGCGGTAAACGGCCAGTTCTCGGCCGGACGGCCTCCCAACTCGGCGAGATCGGTGTGCAGTGTGGCGACGACCTGTCCCTCTGGGGTGTACTCCTTGACGGCGAAGGCCAGTAGGTGAGGCACGAGGTAGTTGCCGTTCTTCAGTTGCCGGGCCATGCGTGTTTGCATGTGGGCGTTTTCGGTCTCGGGCTTCAGGGGAGTCTCCTGAACGATTGCTCCCCGAGCATCCACCTCCAGCAATCGAGGGCGCTTGCCCAACTCGGTGACGAGCGTGTTGCCGTTGTACAACCGTTGCACGGTACCGATCTCGGCATTCTCCGGATTGCGGGTGTACGAGAAAACCACCTGCTTGGCCGGAGTGACTTCTTCGACCCGATCCGACCAGGCCAACACTGCATTGCCATTGGGGAGCACGAAGCCGTCCCGGGTTCCGCCGCGATATTCCCAACGCGCCACACCGTCCTCGCCGATAATGGCCGTCTTGCCGCCCATCACGAGGTAGGAGTGCCGGATCGACGAGGCCGCCTTGTCCTCGGCCATTCCGGTGGAAGCGGCCGCGAAGACGAAGATCCAGGCGGCACAGGAGCGATGAAGTGAGCGATGAGCATTCATGGGAATAAGTTCAGACATTCCAACCTCGAGCCTTCCAGCCCAAGGCAAAAATCACCTCGGCACACTCACATTTAGACCGTGAGAAAGACCTCCCCACCACACCGCTACATCCCTAGCCTCTAAGAGCCTGTCTGAAAATGGGGAAAGGTTCTGCGGCTAGGGAATTCTGGGTTGGGCAAGGCGGTGAGCGGCGGGGCAGACCTCCTGCGGTCTGCTCCGCCCGAACCAACGCAGTCCAAGCCGGAAAGACCTGCCGCCCGGAGGGTTCGGGAGAGAAGGGTCCGCTGGCGGCGTTGCTTGTCGGTCACAGACCGCTGCGGGTCTGCTTCCTCCTCGCGCCTTGCCAATCGAACCCTTCTCTCCCAAACAGAACCCCTCCCCATTTTCAGACAGGCTCTAAGATCACTCACGCGATGAAACTGCTCACGAGCCTCGCCCTGTTCACTTGCATTGCAGGGACAGCCCTCGGCCAGAACCCCGCCACCGATCCCGCGGTCGGCCTCGAGTTCTTCGAGCAGCGGATCCGGCCGGTGCTGGTGGAGCATTGCCATGAGTGCCACAGCGCCTCGGCCAAGAAACTCCAGGGCGGTCTTCGCATGGACTCGCGCGCGGGCCTCATCGCCGGCGGGGACAGCGGTCCGGCCATTGTTCCCGGAAAGCCGGAGGCCAGCCTGCTGATCCGGGCCGTGAACCACGCCGATGCCGAATCGGCGATGCCCCCCAAGCGCCCGCAACTCTCCCGACAAGCCCGGCAAGATCTCGAGCACTGGGTAGTAGCCGGCGCCCCATGGCCTGCCGGCGAGGCGTCAGAATCACCCGCCAAGGAACGCTTCGATTTGGAAGGTCGCCGCAAAGCACAGGCGTGGCTTTGGGCACCGCCGCAGCGTCAGGAGATCCCCGCGATCCGCCGGACTCAGTGGGCCAAGGACCCGGTCGATCACTTCATTCTCAAACCCCTCGAAGAGCGATGGCTGCGGCCGGCGGAACCTGTCAGCGACGCCGTTTGGTTGCGTCGGGCCAGCTTCGCCGTGACCGGTCTCCCGCCCCGCCCCGAGGATTCGTTGAACCAGAATTCGGTGGCGCGCTCTGAAACCCGCGAACAGGCCGTGGATCGACTGCTGGCCTCGCCGCATTTCGGTGAACGGTGGGCCCGGCACTGGATGGACTTGATGCGCTACGCGGAATCCCGCGGCCACGAATCCGACTACGCCATCGCCAACGCCTGGCAGTATCGCGACTACCTCGTGCGGGCCTTCAATGAAGACGTGCCCTACGACCGGTTCCTGCAAGAGCACCTCGCTGGCGACTTGCTCTCCCCGCCCCGCCTTCGTCCGGGCACCGAACACAACGAATCGGTCTTGGGCACCGGTTGGGCATTCCTCGGCGAGGAAGTGCATTCACCGGTGGATATCCGCCAGGACGAATGCGACCGGATCGATAACAAGATCGATGTCTTCACCAAGTCGTTCCTGGGCCTGACCGTCGCCTGCGCCCGCTGCCACGACCACAAGTTCGACCCCATCCGCAGCCAGGATTATTACGCGCTGTCCGGATTCGTCCTGAGTTCGAACTACCGGCAAGTCCGCTTTGAAGCCATGGAGAACAACCAGCGGATGGGCCGACAACTGGTGAACCTCCGCGAAAGCCATTTGCCCCCGCTGGTCCGCCGGGCCGGCGCAGCGATGCGACCCGCTGCTGGCCGCTTGGCGGAGACCCTCGTGGCCGCCTTGGCAAAACCTGATCCCTCGGCCTCCCCCATGGTGCAAGCCTGGGGTCGCGAACTGAGGCTGGCAGCCACCAACAGCCAACACCTCTTGCACCCGCTGGTTCAACCAGAAGCCCGGACTAACCGCATTGAAGCCGATGCCACCGAGCCGCTGGGATTGCGAGTCATCGCAGATTATTCGCGGCCTGCTGTTCAGCCTTGGAAGGCCGACGGCGAGGCCTTCGGAGCGGGTCCGCTGGCTTCCGGATCCGTGGTGGCCGGCCTCAGCGAGGCGGAACCCATTGCACGCATCATCGATCACGGTGCCGCTCGCCGCGATGCCTTCTGGAACCGCCTGGCCAATACTCCGGGAAACGAAAATGACTCGGGCCGCATCGGGTCCGCCGCCCGCGCAGGCCGGATGCTCCGCACCCCGACCGTCACGCTGAAATCCGGCAAACTCCATTACCTCATCCGCGGACGGGCCAAGGTCTTCGCGGCTGTGGATTCACACCTGATGGTCGAGGGACCGCTCCACGGGGCGCTGAACCAAACCTTCGACACGGGAGATTCGCTGGAACCCCGCTGGGTGTCCCACGGACTCGAAGCCTACGCAGGGCATCGAACCCACATCGAGTTCGGACCCGATGGCGACCGGGATTTGGAGATCCTGAAGGTCGTGGAATCCGAGGCGGTGCCCATCTGGAAACCGGTTTCCCTGTTTACGGCAGACCGTCGGGACACCCCGGTTCGGGATCTGGCCGAAGCCCTTCAACAGCGCGCTCTGGAGGCCTGCGATTGGCTGGAGGGACGGAGCACAAACACACCGACTGCGGCGACGCTCCGATGGGCCGACTGGTGGATCCGGCACCCGCAGCTTTCCGGTCTGGCCACTGATGCTGAGTACCGCAAGCTCACTCGACGATTCATCCGAGGCCAGGACGCGTTGGCCCAACAGGTTGTGTGGCAATCGCGGACGGCGGTCGCTTGGATGGATGGCACTGGTGTCGACGAGCACGTGCTCGTGCGCGGCAAACCCCTCAAACCTGGCATTCTTGCTCCGCGGAGTCTTCCGGCGGTCTTCAGTGGGTCCAAGCCCATCCAACCCAGCGATTCCAGCGGCCGCCTCGAACTGGCGCGCCAGTTAGCCGCCCCTTCCAACCCGCTGGTGGCGCGCGTCTGGGTCAATCGCGTCTGGCATCACCTCTTCGGACGCGGCCTCGTCAGCACCGTCGACAACTTCGGCGCGCTCGGAGAACGCCCCACCCATCCGGAATTGCTCGATCACCTGGCCTGGCAGTTCGTCCATGTGGACCGTTGGTCCACCAAGCAGCTCATACGCCGACTGCTGCTGACCCAGACCTACGCCATGGGCAGTCGGGATACCGATGCCCGGGTTCAGGAGCTCGATCCGGCCAACCAGTGGTGGCACCGCATGCCCGTTCGTCGCCTGGAGGCCGAGGCTATTCATGATGCGCTCTTGGTCGTCTCTGGACGTTTCGATCCCGCACTGGGAGGCCCGCCCGTGCCGGTGCATCTCACCGAGTTCGTCATCGGCCGCGGTCGTCCCGACCAGAGTGGCCCTCTCGACGGAAACGGCCGCCGGAGCCTGTACACCGCGCTTCGACGCAACTTCCTGCCGACCACCCTCCAGGCCTTCGACTTCCCGACTCCGTTCAGCACGGTCGGTCGGCGCAACGTGAC
>CAMATE010000219.1 GCA_945861075.1 Akkermansia muciniphila | reverse complement strand
AGTTCTTGGTCGGCGCAGAGGGGTTCGATGCGCAGGGTGGGCCCGGGGCGGCCATCGGGCTCGGGCACGGTGAGCAGGACGGTCGCCGGATAGGTGCCGCCGGAGCGCGGGCTCTTCCATTGGCCTTCGCCGCGCCAGGTGAACCGGTCGGGGCCCCACTGCGACACGCGGCCGTCCGTCCCGATCCAGGCCACGGTGGAAAACGCATCGGTGCTGCCATCGTCGCGGCGCATGCGGTAAGCCATCAGTTCGCGGCCGTCGAAGAAGTGAATGCTCGTCCAGTCCCAGCCCACCTGGCCTTCGCCGAGTTGGCTGCTGCTCAGTTCATGGTCCATCCAGGCCTCGCCTTCGATGCGCTCGGTCTGGGATCTGCGTCGGAGTTCGCCGGTGACCGCGAGCCGGGGGAAGGTCAGGTAGTGGCTGGCCGCCGAGGCTTCACGGGCCTTGCGCGAGACGCCATTGGTGCCGAAGACCACCAGGGGTTTCTGCGGCGACAGGCTCATGCGCCAGAACAAGTCGGCCTGGATACCGCCGCGTAATTCGAGCTTCGGCTGGCCTTGGGCGTCCGGACCCAGGTCTTTGAGGGACCAATTGCCGTTGCGGACTTCGAGGCGATTCGTGGCAGCCTGAGCGTCCCAGCCCCGGCGGTTGAGGCGCTCTTCGTGGCGGAAGGTCTTTGTGGAGACATCCAGCCAGGCCATGTGGGCGAGGAAGAATTCGTCGTTGGCAAAGTTTGGAATCGATGGGGATGCCGTTGAAGCGTTGGTGCCCGCGGGTTGCGGCACCGGCAGGACGTCGGAGGCCCTTCGGAAGAAGGTGGCCTGAAAACCATGTCGCTGGCCGCCCTCGGACTTTAGGTGACCCGTCAGGTACCACCACTCGATCTTAAACTCCGGATGGCTGCCATGGTCGGCTGGAAATCGGAACTCACGTCCCGGCTGGGGCAGGGCGAAGGGACGAGCGACGGTCGAGTGGGGGGATTCTAAGCGACCCAAGGCTGTCTGCTCATCGGCCCCGCGCATGGGGACCCATGCCAGTAATCCGAGCATCAGGGTCAGGCCGCGGATTGAGAGGAGGCTCCTCTGCAGTGCGGGCAAGGCAAACAGTGACCGGGATGGGAATCGATGTGGGTTCATTCTTCGCGTTCCGCCGGCAGGGAGGATCCCCAACGGCCAATGCTCCAGCCGGTGACCGTGGCCATCGCCAGGACCGCCAGACCCAGGCCGCCCATCCACAGCCAGGGTGGATCGGTCTCCAAAGTCCATCCGAAGGTTTGAACGTTCACCCGGTGGATGAGCAACCAACCCAGTGCCAAACTGGCGACCAGACCCACAAGGATCCCGACGAGCGCCGTCAGGAGACTTTCCAGGGTCGTGGCCCAGGCGATCTCGGAATGCCGGAACCCGAGGGCGCGCAGCGTGGTGAGGTCGTTGCGGCGTTCCCAAAGCAGGCTCGCCAGCGTGAAGCCCAATCCGAGAACGGAGACGGCGATTCCGATGAGCTCGAGGGCGTCCGTGATGGCGAAGGTTTGCCGGAAAATGCGCAGGGCTTCACTGCGGAGGTGGGGTTGGGTGTAGACGGCCAAACCGGGGTGCTGGGCTTTCCACCGGGCGCGGATGGCTGGGGCACTGTCGGAGTTTCGGACCTTCGCGATGACACTGGTGGCCAACTCGTCGCCGAACCAGGTGGCGAAGTGTTCCCGTTGGATCACCAGAGAGCCTCGCTCATTGCCGTAATCGGAGAAAATGCCGGCGAGGGTGATCTGTCGAGGGCCGGTCGGCGTGGGCAGGGTGAGTGTGTCCCCGCGATGCAGTTGGAATCGGTGGGAAAAACTCTCGCTGGCCAAGGCCAGGCCGCTGTTGCGGGCGGGATCCCAGAGGGCGTCTTGTGTCGGCGCTTCCCGCCAGGCGATGCGGGCTTGATCGCGCATGAAGGCCGGGTTGCCGCCAAAAAGCAGGGTGGATCCACCGGGGAGTTGCAGTTCGAGGGCCTGGACCACGTTGGCGGCCACCACCTCCGGATCCGAGACGAGAGCCTTCCAAGTTTCTGGGCGGATGCGGTTCTGAGTGGAAGCACTTTGGGCCCCTTCGCTGGAGACGTAGAGGTCGGCCATGAAGGTGCGCTCGATCCAGCCCCGCAAGGTGGTGTCGAAACTGCCCACCAGAATCGCCATTCCAGCGGTCATGGCCACGGCGCAAACCAATCCCGCGATGGCCAATCGATGTCGCCCCGTGGGTTGGCGGAGTTGGCTCAAGGCCAGTCGTGCCGGGGCTGAGAGGACTCCCGAAGAGGCGAGTCGTCGGATGAAAAATGGGGGTAGCAACCCAGCCAAGAGTCCCGCGCCGAGCAGCCAGGTGAGGGCCGATCCATAGGCGGCGAGGGAGATGCGCGATCCGCCTGCCAGCCTCAAGGCGGGCAGTGTGGCCAGCACGGTTCCCGAAACGAGGAGGATCAGGGCCGCCGGGAGGATCCATCGAGGCGCATGGGCGGCCGCTTGGGCCCGGCCCCGACCGATCAATTGTGCGGGCGGTGTTCGGGCGGCTTGTCGAGCGGGCCAGCCGCCGGCTACCAAACTGGTGGCTATGGCCAGCAACAACGCCGCTCCGGCCTCGACCGGATCCAAGGATGCCGAACGGACCGCCGTCGCGTAGTAGAGGGAATTCACGGTTTGTCCGACACCTCGAACGGCCCCCTGAGCACCGGCCCAGCCTAAGACTAGGCCCAAACCTCCGCCGATGAGCCCCAGCACAGCGGCCTCGATTAACCAAGCTCTGCGGATGCGCTCGGCCTCCACCCCCAAGGAGCGGAGGATGGCGATTTCTTCCCGGCGCCGGACCACCGCCCCATCGAGTGCCTGGTAAACCAGCATCAGACCCACGAGCAACGCCAGCAGCGACAAGATGGTGAGATTCAGTCGGAAGGCCTGTGTCATGGTGGCCGCATTGTCGCGTCGGTCGGAGGAACTGCTGAGGATCCAGCGACCCGCCATCCAGTCGCTAAGGTCTTTGCGCAGGGCCGCAGCCCGGGCCGGCCGATCGGCGCCCTCCGGCAGCACAAATTCGATGCGATCGAGTTGTCCGATTCTTCCGGTGAGCCGTTGCAAGGCGGGCAGGTCGAGCAGCAGCAAGTTGTCTGGTGCCTTGGGTTGCGAGGGGTCTTCTGGAATGACACCGGCCACCTTCAACTCGAGGATTTGCTCCTGGATCACCAATGGCAGGATGGGCGACGAAAGACTGGCGGCGACGGCTGCGGGGACGAGCACGGAGTGCGAGTCTTGCAGGCGAGCCCAAAGGGCGGATTCGTTGGCGGAGGGATCGCCCGGACGGGGTTCATAACTCGAGCCTGTGGGCGGCAGAGAGGGTTGATCGCGGGCGGAGTCGATTTTGGATAATCCGAATTTTCTGGCCTGCGCCAGGTTCTGCAAGGCGACCCAATCGACACCCAGCAGCGTGTAGGTGGTGCGGCTGCCGATCATCCCTTGAGAGCCATCACCCGGTGCCACCGCGGTGCTTTCGATCACCGGCACCCAATGGACCGGCGTGTCGGGGAAACGTTCGCGCAATTCGAGCAGCAGGGATTCGGGAAGACTGCCGGCGGGAGCCTGGATGATCCCGTCGCTCTCGGCCGTGACCACATCGGTGAAGTTCTGAAAGCTGGAGACCGCCGCGCGGTTGGCCAGGCGAATGGCCAGGTAGACGGCGACTCCTAGGGCAAGGGTCAGGATGAGCAAGGCCGTGGTCCACGGGGCGTTGCGGGCATGCCGCCAGCTCACCTGAGTCCAGAGCAATCGTTGGACGAGGGGTGGCGTGGTGGGGGTCATAGGCGCTCCGACGACGGGAGTGATTCCGCCTCGACCACACCGTCGCGCAGGCGGATCTCCCGGTGGCAGATGGCGGCAGCCTCACGGCTATGAGTCACCAAGACCAAGGCGGTGCCGGTTTCATCGCTCAATTCTCTCAGCAATTCGAGGATCCGTTGACCGTTGCGGGAATCGAGATTGCCCGTGGGTTCATCTGCCAGCAGCAGTCGGGGCCGATGGATGAGGGCTCGGGCGATGGCGATGCGCTGCATCTCGCCTCCGGACAGTTCGCCTGGCGGTGCATCGGCTCGATGGGCCACGCCGACTCGTTCGAGCAAGGCCGCCACGCGCGTGCGGCGTTCGGGAGCCGGGACTCCCAGCAATTGGAGCGGAAGTTCCACGTTCTCGCTCGCGCTGAGCGTGGGCAGGAGGTGAAAGAATTGGAACACCGTGCCGAAATGGCGACGGCGGACCTCGGCCAACCCATTGCCGTCCAGATCGTTGAGGCAAAGCCCATCAAACTCGATGCGGCCGGACTTGGGCCGATCCACACCTCCGAGAAGGTTGAGCAAGGTGGTTTTTCCGGATCCGGAGGGTCCGGTGAGCGCCACACGCTCCCCTCGGTGGATCCGGAGTGAAACCCCAGCCAACACGGCGCGCTCTCGGTAGGCATGATGCACGTCGCTGGCTTGAAGCAGCAGCGGGGTGGTCACCGGATCGATCATGATTGAGATAACATGCCTCGGAACTGGGGAAGTCCAAACCGGGGTATGGAAAGGACACAGGCTTGGAAGGCTCCGAGTCCGTTCTGCCGATGTCGCCTCAAGCGGGTTTCAATGCGATGGGTGTGGGCCCGCGCCGGTATCCATTCAGATCCACCGTCACCAGGCTGTATCCCAGGGTCCGCAGGCGGGCCACCACGGACTCGCGCATTTCGGAATCCTGCCAGCGTTGAAATTCCGGGGGGCCGACTTCGATGCGGGCCAAGTGGCCTTTCAGGGAGCCGCCCAGTTCATGGTGTCGAACCCGGATATCATAAAACCCACGGTCGCGCAGGAAGGCCTCGGCTTCTTCCACCATCCGAAGCTTTTCTTCGGTGACGGCCTCACCAGTGGGGATGCGGGAACTCAGGCAGGCCATTTGGGGTTTGTCGGCCGTCGGTAGCCCGAGGTGGGCGCTGAGTTCGCGGATCTCGGCCTTGGTCAGACCGATTTCTTTGAGCGGAGCGAGCACTTGGAATTCACCAGCGGCTTTTGCCCCAGGTCGGTGATCCCCGATGTCGCTGGCATTCTCGCCATAGGCCAATACCTGATATCCCAGCGTGCGTGCCATGGGTTCGAGTTCACGGAAGAGCGCATGCTTGCAGAAGTAGCAACGGTTCTCGGGGTTCGAAAGGTATCGGGGGTCGTTGAACTCCTGGGTCTGGAGGACGCGGACAGGGATTCCGAATCGCTGAGCGATCTCCAGAGCCTCTTGCAGTTCGCGGCGGGGCAGGCTGGGGGAATCGGCGATGGCGGCGAGGGATCGTTCGCCAAGGACTTCGTGCGCGACCTTGGCCAAAAAGACCGAGTCCACTCCGCCAGAATAGGCCACGACGCAACTGCCGTAGCTGGCGAGGAGTTCGCGCAGGGCGCGGTCCTTTGCCTCGGTGATGGGTTTCAACGCGATGAGTGGAACGGTGGAGTTCAAACCGTAAACAGGGAATCGGGCCGGTCGTTGACGCCGAGGTTGAGCCCTCCTTGCTGGATCTCGACGATGGATCCATTTTTCCACGCGCTTCGGCGATAGAGCGTGGCGAAACCGAAGTTCGGGGCCGCGCCGCCTTGGCCACCCACGAGCTCGCTGCCGCGGCGGACGTTGTCTTGCATCCAAGCGGGCAGGAGCAGGTGGAAGGGGTTGCGCTTCACCTCGCCGGCGTGAAAGGAAATGCCCGTCACGAGGTCGGTGAGGTCGTTTTCGCTGATTTCGACCATGAGGTTGGGGCGTGTCATCTGGCCCCAGTATTCAGTTTCGATGAGAACGGTTTGGAAGTCAGGGCCGAGGGTGGCGAG
>CAMATE010000218.1 GCA_945861075.1 Akkermansia muciniphila | reverse complement strand
AATCGGCCCCGTGAACCCCAAAGACAACATCAGAATCGTTCCGACTAGGCTACCGCCGCTCATACCGGTGCCAACCGGATGTTTGCCGTACTTCCACGGTGCCGCGGGGGGCATGCATGAGGAAGGCCTCTACGGGATAGCGACGGACGCGGTCAAAGCCGGGATCGGGCCCCATCACGCTGAGGACTTTCGACAACGCATCCGTCGTCATCGCTTCGCGCCCAATCAAGGTCACCTGACTCGGATGCGTCAGTGCCCAACCGGTCCGCGGATCCAGGAGATGCGAATAGCGAATCCCTCCCAATTCCACCCGCTGGAATCGATCCCCCGAAGTCACCAAAGCCCGATCCTTGAGCCAAACCACCCGCCCGGGAGGCGCATTCGGCACATCCAACTCCCCGATTTCAATTTTCCAACCCACTTGGCCTGGGGGTGTTCCCGCGGCAAACAAGTCGCCTCCGCCGGACACCAGGGATGACCGGATCCCCCGGGCTTTCAGCACGCGCGTCGCTTCATCGAGGGCGTAGCCTTTGGCGATGCCGCCCAAATCCAAGCGCATTCCGGGCACCTGGAGGCACGCCGTCCGTCGCCCCGTGGCATCTCTGCCCAAAACGACATGGCGCCAACCGGTCGCGGCGCGCGCACGGGCCAACTTCTCTTCCTCGGGCAAAACCCGCTGACGCCGCGCCCGCTTCCAGACATCCACCAAGGGACCCACGGTGATGTCAAAAGCCCCATCGCTCATCCGAGATACCTCGTCTGCCCGATCCAACACCCGAGTCAAATCCCCACTCAAGGGCACCACCGCCCCCGTGCCCGATGTCTTGGACAAACGGCTCAACTCGGAATCGGCTTCGTAGTCGCTGAGTATCCGATTCAGTTCAGCGATCCGAAGGAAGGCCGCAGCGGCGGCCGCATCACCTGCCGCAGAATCGGCCGCGTACAGGACAATCCGGAACGGCATCCCCATGTGGGTTTGCTGGTATTCGCAACGAACCTCGGCGACGGGGCGGGTCTGGCATCCTGTGCCCACAATGGCCAATGACAGACCCAGCATTCCGCCAGTGATGAGGGCTGTCAGAGCGCGTCGAACAAAGTGCATGGCAATCCTCTCGATGTTTCCCGAAATCCCCCACTCCCGAACTCAACTCATCGGTGTTCCTGCTGCACCGCCGGGGCGGGCTCCGATCGGGGTTTCACTTTCTCGGTGTAAGTGATCACTCCAGCCCCCAAGACAATCAAACTCACCCCCAGCCACCTCAAGGGGCTCACGGTCTCATGCAGGACGAACCGCGCGGCCAAGGTGGTCAGCACAAACCCCAGAGAAGTCAGCGGCCATACGAAACTCACGTCGCCGTAAGACATGAGATAAAGCAGGCAACCGAAGAACGCCGCCTGAAAGGCCACGCCCAACAGCAAGGGCACATTGGTGAAGCCGGAACGAATGAGCCGCAGCACCTCGGCCACACTCACGCGATCCATCTCGCCCATCTCCTTCAACCCGCGACTCAGGAAAACGACACCGATGGCTTCCAGGCAAAGACCTGTGAGCAAAACAAGGATGAGACGACTCATAGACAATCAGAATACCGGCACAATTGAATCCCCCGCGCCTCAATGACCTGGCGCACCCGAGGGCTGAGCAACGCCTCCAACTCATGTCGGTGAGCATCCTCGTCGGCATGACAATACAACTCCCAAGTCCCAGGCTGAAGCTCCGGCAAAAGTCGCAGCAAGTATTCCTCGGTCACCCGGCTATTCTGCAGAAGTCCGTAAGTGCAGCCGGCATGACGCAAGTGGTGACGCGCCAGGAGGGGCTGACAGCGACGCGACAAGGCCCCAAAAACCGCCGCATGGGAGAGTCGGTACAAGTACTCGCCGGAGGCCAGACGCAAGTTCTGGATCAAGGGATCCCGAGTCAGGCGGACCGATCGGATGCCCAAGGCTTCCGCCTCGTCCAACAGCACGCGGAACACCCCGGGATGCAGGTGGAAATTGAGGTGACCATTGACATGGTCCAAGGCCAGCCCGGTAGCTTGGAACCGTTCGAACTGGGCCAACACTTCACGACGCACCTGCGCCTGTAAACCGGGCCAAAAAAAATAGCGCATCCCCGCCACAACGGGTTGGTTGGTAAAGCGTCCTTGCTCATCGACCAATCCGGGAATTTCCCTCGGCGGCAGCACCGACCGTCCGCAGACCAACACCGAGTGCAGGCCCACTCCCAAGCGGGGATTATTGCGGGCGATTTGCACGGCCGCCGCCGCGGCATCGCCCGCCACCATCAAACTGGCCGACGTGAGAATCCCCTCGCGATGTGCCCGCTCGATCGCCCGATTGGCACTGTCGGAAATCCCAAAGTCATCGGCGTTGACGATGAGTCTAACCGCCATAACCGGTGACACGAAGCCCCAAGCGGGAGCGCAAAACCGCGTTGAGAATGATGCCTATCTTCCGGGCACGAGTCAGTCGAAGCGGAGTCTCCTCCAGCACATGGAAACGGGACTTCTCCAACCGCTCCAACAAGCGCCAATACACATTGCCCATCAACTCCGCCGACACCATCGAAGCCCGCTCCGATGGCGGCAACACCTCGCGAGCTGTCTGATAAAAGCGACGGGCTCGACCATCGATCTCCAGGGCCAATTGATGGAAGCGCTCCGACCATTCACGCCGCAAGATCTCCTCGGGCGTCACTCGGAACCGCTGCAAGTCGGACAGCGGCAGATAAATGCGCCCCCGGGAGGCGTCGTTGCCGACATCCCGCAAGATGTTCGTGAGTTGCAAGGCCTTGCCGAGCGCATCGGCATAGGCGCGGCAGGCCGGATCGGTGTAGCCGAAGATTTCAATGCTCAACAAACCCACGACGCTCGCCACCCGGTAGCAGTACACTTCCAATTCAGCGGCATCCTGATAGCGGGTTTGGACCAGGTCGGTCTCGACGCCCAGGATGAGTTCGTCGAACAACCGGAACGGCAATCGGTAGGTGTGAATGTGCGGCGCCAATTCGCGGTTAACGGCCATCGACGGCTCACGTCCCTCGCACGCCGCAGCAATATCAGCCCGCCAAGCCGCCAAAGTCTTCCGCCGCTCATCGACGGGAATGGTGTCCTCATCGGCCGCGTCATCGACCTGCCGACAAAAGGCGTACAGCGCCGACATGGCCGCGCGCTTTTCCGGCGGCAACAAAATGAAGGCGAGCGCCAAATTGGAGGCGCTTTTCTGGGTGATCTGCTCCGAAACGCCAGAATTCACAGCTCCGGCGGATTGAGATTCCCGGTGCCCTTCTCTGGAAGTCCGCCCGTGTCGGCGAGTGTTGGATTGCGCGGACGATCCTTGCTGCTGCGACGACGGCGGCGACGGCCAGACCCCTTGGACTCGGAGATCACTCCACGGGCCTTTTGCTTGTCGGACTTGCGGAAGAACACGGCCCAGATCACGCCGATAGCCAACACCGCAAGACCGGCGAAAATGGCGACGGCGGATCCACTGAACGCCTTCTGGGTCTCAGAATTGAAGCCCGTCGGCAACTGAGGTGCCGCGGAGTCGGCCAGCATCAAAATCGATTGGGAAAACAGAGGACTCATCGAACGGGAGAGCCTGTTCCGGTGTCCGTGTCTTCGTCAACGCCGCCGTCCACGCCCAATCCGAGTCGTCCCATCCGGTAACGCAGCGAGTGGCGCGATAAATCCAAGACGGAAGCGGCCTTGGAAAGGCTGCCCCCGCAGGACTCCAACGCGTCCAAAATCATCTCCCGCTCAAAGCGCAGCAACGCTTCCGGCAACGAGCCCCCCCTCGAAGCACCGCTCTTTTCCACCGGGCCATCCCGCAATCGCGACTCCACCTCGAAATCAGGCAAACTCGCCGGCTGGATCCATTCTGTCGGTTCCAAGATCACCGCCCGCTCAATCACATTGCGCAATTCCCGGACATTGCCAGGCCAGCTGTGGGCCTGCAGCGCCTGCATGGCCAAGGGCGAGATGTCCTTCACCGAACGTCCCAGCTTGGCGGCAAACCCCTTCAGGAAATTGCGGGCCAACAGTGGGATGTCCGAACCCCGTTCACGCAGCGGAGGAGGCCGGAACTGCATGACATTGAGTCGGTGGAACAAGTCTTCACGGAACTCCCCCTTCTTGATGGCCTCGACGATGTTGCGGTTGGTCGCCGCGATCAGACGCACCTGAACCCGCAATTCCTGGGTTCCGCCCACGCGGGTGAACGACCCGTCCTCCAAGAAACGTAACAGCTTGGCCTGAAGCGATCGGCTCATGTCACCGATCTCGTCCAAGAAGATCGTGCCACCATCCGCCTCCTCGACGTACCCGCGCTTGGTCCGATGCGCTCCCGTGAAAGCACCACGCTCATAGCCAAAGAGTTCGGACTCCAGGAGCGTCTCTGGGATGGCCGCGCAGTTCAGCCGGATGTACGGAGCCGTTGCTCGGTGACTGTGGAAGTGAATGGCCCCAGCGATGAGTTCCTTGCCTGTTCCGCTTTCGCCCAAGATCAACACCGTGGCATCGGTCGGCGCCACGGTCTGGATGAGTTGGCGTAACTCACGCATCTTCGGTGATTCGCCAACAATGTTTTCGATGCGAATGCCATTGCCGGCGCGGGCTTTGAGCGCCGCATTCTCGGTCAGCAAGCGGTGCCGCTCGGCACAACGACCCACCGCATGCAGCAATTCATCGGGTTCGAAGGGTTTGGCGAGATAATCGGTCGCTCCCGACTTGATGGCCTCGACGGCCAGTTTCGGAGTGGCATAGGCCGTGATCATGATCACCGGCAATTCCGGCCGCTTCTCCGCCACCGTCTTGAGAAATTCATAACCGCTCATCCCCCCCAGACGGGCGTCGGTGATGACCATGAAGAAGTTCTCCTGCTGGATGAGCTTCAAACCCGCCTCGGCGGAATCGGCCAATCGCACCGCATAGGACTCACTCTCCAGCACCGTCTGGAGCGACAAGCGCATGTTTTTCTCATCATCGACGACCAGCAAGGGAGGCAGTTTCATCGGATTCTCATCAAGGTGCGTGCCGGAAGCGTGACCGTAAAGGTCGTCCCCTTGCCAGTCTCCGATTCCACGCGAACGCGCCCCCCGTACATCTCACTGGTGTGCTTAACGATGGTCAGCCCCAGGCCCGTGCCACGATCTTTGGTGGTGAAATACGATTCCCAGATCCGACCCATCACCTCGACGGGGATGCCTGGCCCCGAGTCTCGCACACTCACCTGGACCGCATAATCCGGCGCGGGGCGTGCGACGATCCAAATCTGCCCCTTCTCATCCATAGCCTCCCGGGCATTCACCAGTAGGTTGGTGAAGATCTCTAGGAAGTGCCCCCGCTGTCCCAACAACACCGGCAAGGCGGGCGGAACATCGAGGTGGACCTGAATGGAAAAACCCGCACCCGGTGGCAGCGCGATGGCCAACGACTGCTCCAGGATTTCAGAAATGGTCACCCGCTCCACCTTCCCTTCCACCAACCGGGCATAGCCCATGAGGTCGGTGATGATCCGGTCCGACCGAGCCACCTCTTCACGGATGATGGAGATCTGCTGGGTGATGGTCTTTCCCTCTCGAATCGTTTTTTGAAGGGTGTAGGCTGCGTTGTTGATGATCCCCAAAGGATTCTTCAATTGATGAGCAATCTCGGCGGCCAATCGGCCTGCTGCCTCCAGTTGCTCCTGCTTCAAAGCGAATTCCTGAGTCTCAGCCTCACGCTGGCGCTGACGGTCGATGAGGATTTGGAGACCCAAACAAACCACCGTCATGAGCAACAACAGAAGCACCCGGAGCATCAAGGATTCAAAGGGCTCGTCGACCCCCTCGACGACACCTCCGCTGGATTGCAGCTTCGGCGTGTAGCTGTCCAGAACCTGGGTCTCGACCAGG
>CAMATE010000217.1 GCA_945861075.1 Akkermansia muciniphila | reverse complement strand
CTTTCAAGGGACAGGCTCTTTCCAAGGGACAGGCTCTTTCCAAGGGACAGGCTCTTTCCAAGGGACAGGCTCTTTCCAAGGGACAGGCTCTTTCCAAGGGACAGGCTCTTTCCAAGGGACAGGCTCCTCACAAGGGACAGGCTATTTCTGGGATGGCAGCAATGTCCGCTTGCCGGGAGAGCGCTTCGATCGCAACATCTCTCCATTGATGGATACTCAACTGAACCAGTACCTGCCGGTGCTGATGCTGCTGTTTGTGGCTGCCAATTTCGCCGTGGGAACGCTGGCGGTGTCCGTGCTGCTCGGAAAATCAGGCCGACGGACTCAAACCAAGGATATCCCCTACGAGTGCGGCATGCTGCCGCAAGGCGAGGGCAATTCTCGTCTCAGCATCAAGTTCTACTTGGTGGCCCTGCTGTTCGTCCTGTTCGATATCGAGGTGGTTTTCATGTACCCTTGGGCGGTCACCTTTAAGGAGTTGGCTCGCACCGATCTGGCTCTCGGCTTGGGCGGCATGCTTTCGTTCTTGGGTATCGTCTTCGTTGGCTACCTCTACGCCGTCAAGAAACGGGCGTTTGACTGGAAAAGCTGAATTCCCCGGATTCAACCCAGAACGCCGGGGAATTCTCGACGGAATCGGCCTCCGATTCCGAGTAACGAGCTTATTTCCCGTTCCGTTTCAAAAAATATTTTGCCCCTCACCGCTTCGATTGGTTCACTTTCCTGACTTGGTCCCAAACAAGGTTCCACATTTTCCGTTGAATGAACTCGTACCCGTCCGTACCGAACTCACTCTACAGGCCTGACTTCGAACACGACGCTTGCGGCGTCGGCTTTGTCGCCAACATCAAGGGAACCCAGACCCATTCGGTGGTCCAGCAAGGGCTCCAAATCCTGCGAAACCTGGATCATCGCGGCGCCTGCGGCTGCGAGGCCAATACGGGTGACGGAGCCGGCATCCTCATCCAAATGCCGCATGAGTTTTTGGCCAACGAAGCCCAGCGCGTGGGTATCACCCTGCCGCCGGCCGGTCAGTACGGCGTGGGCATGGTGTACCTCCCCAGAGATCCGCGGCAGCGCCGCAAGCTGGAGATGGCGTTCGAGAAGATTATCCAGTCCGAAGGCCAAGACCTCTTGGGATGGCGCACGGTGCCGACCGACAACAGTTCGCTCGGCGAGACGGCCAAGTCGTCCGAACCGCATGTCCGGCAGGTGTTCATCGGCAAGAACCCGGAACTGAAGGACGATCTGGCCTTCGAGCGAAAGCTGTACGTCATCCGCAAGCGGTCCTATTCCGAAATCCGCTGTTCGACCAAGGATGGCGCGGGTTACTGGTACATCTGCAGCCTTTCCTGCCGCACTTTGGTGTACAAGGGCATGCTCTTGACCGAGCAGGTTGACAAGTACTTCCTCGACCTCAAAAACCCGGGTATGAAGTCCGGCCTGGCGCTAGTCCATTCCCGCTTCAGCACCAATACTTTCCCGAGCTGGGCACGTTCCCATCCGTACCGTTACATCGCGCACAACGGCGAGATCAACACCTTACGGGGTAACATCAACTGGATGCGCGCCCGCGAGGCCCTGTTCCAGTCGGATGCCTTCGGCGACGACATCCACAAGATCCTGCCCATCGTCGATCCCGACGGCAGCGACTCGGCCATGTTCGACAACGTGCTGGAACTGCTGGTCTTGGCCGGCCGCTCCCTGCCGCACGCCATGATGATGATGATCCCGGAACCCTGGGCCAATCATGAGTCGATGAGCGACGAGAAGAAGGCGTTCTACGAGTACCACTCCTGCTTGATGGAACCGTGGGACGGCCCGGCTTGCGTGGCCTTCACCGACGGCGTCCGCATCGGCGCTTCGCTCGACCGAAACGGCCTGCGCCCCTCGCGCTACTACGTCACCAAAGACGACCAGGTCATCATGGCCTCCGAGGTCGGCGTGCTCGACATCGCCCCGGAGAACATCGCCCAGAAGGGCCGCCTCCAACCCGGCCGCATGTTCTACATCGACACGGCCCAAGGCCGCATCGTCGATGACGCCGAGATCAAGGAGCAAATCGCCAGCGAACAACCCTACCGTCAGTGGCTCAACCAGCACCTGATCGAGTTGTCCTCACTGCCTGATCCCGAGCACTTGCCCGAGCCCGGCCACTCCACGGTTCTTCAGCGCCAACAAGCCTTCGGATACTCGTTCGAAGACCTCCGGATGCTGCTGGTTCCCATGGCCCGCGACGGCGTCGAAGCCATTGGCTCGATGGGCACCGACACGCCTCTGGCGGTGCTCTCCAACCAGTCGCAACTGCTCTACAACTACTTCCACCAACTCTTTGCGCAGGTCACCAATCCCCCGATTGACTGTATCCGCGAAGAGATTGTCACCAGCGCGATCACCACCATCGGCTCCGAGAAGAACCTGCTCACCCCGTCAGCGGAAAGCTGCCACCTCATCGAGCTGAAGTCGCCGGTGCTGACCAATGAAGAACTGGCCAAGCTCAAGGGCATCAACCAGTCGGGCTACAAGTCGGTCACGCTGCCCATCCTGTACAAGGTGGACAAGGGCTCGAAGGGCTTGGAAAAGGCCCTGAAAGACCTGTTCAAGGCCGCTTCCAAGGCGATCAACGACGGGGTCAATATCCTGATCTTGTCCGACCGCGGACTCAGCGCCAAGAGCGCGGCCATCCCGGCCTTGCTGGCTGTCAGCGGCCTCCACCATCACTTGATCCGCGAGGGCGACCGGAACCGCGTCGGACTGGTGCTCGAGTCGGGGGAACCACGCGAAGTTCACCACTTCTCGCTGCTCATCGGTTACGGATGCGGCGCCATCAACCCGTATCTGGCCTTCGAGTCCATCGACGACATGATCCATCAGGGTCTGCTCACCAACGTCGACTCCAAGACCGCCTACAAGAACTTCGTCAAATCCGCGGTCAAGGGTGTCATCAAGGTGGCTTCCAAGATGGGTATTTCGACGATCCAGTCGTACCGCGGAGCTCAGATCTTCGAAGCCGTCGGCATCAACGAGGCCGTCGTCGACCGCTACTTCACCTGGACCCCCACCCGCGTCGAAGGCGTGGGCATGGAAGAAATCGCCCGCGACATCGAAACGCGGCACCGCGTGGCCTTCCCCGACCGCAAGTCCCAGAACCCGACCCTCGATGTCGGCGGTCGCTACCAGTGGCGTCGCGATGGCGAGTACCACTTGTTCAATCCCGACACGGTGCACAAGCTGCAGAAAGCGGTGCGCAACGGCGATTTCAAGGCGTTCCAGGAGTACTCCAAGTCGGTCAACGAACAGTTCAAGCATTGGGCTACCTTGCGCGGCCTGCTCGATTTCAAGTCGTCGAATGCGATTCCCATCGAAGAAGTGGAATCCGTCGAATCCATCGTGAAGCGGTTCAAGACCGGCGCGATGAGCTACGGTTCCATTTCCAAGGAGGCCCACGAGGCCTTGGCCATCGCCATGAACCGCCTGGGCGGCAAGTCCAACACCGGTGAAGGCGGCGAAGATCCCGAGCGCTTCACTCCCATGCCCAACGGCGACTCGAAGAACTCGGCCATCAAGCAGGTGGCTTCGGGTCGCTTCGGTGTGACCAGTCAATACTTGGTCAACGCCCAAGAACTCCAGATCAAGATGGCCCAGGGCGCCAAGCCGGGTGAGGGCGGCCAGTTGCCGGGCACCAAGGTGTACCCGTGGGTGGCCAAGACCCGTCATTCGACCCCGGGTGTCGGCCTGATTTCACCGCCGCCGCACCACGACATCTATTCCATCGAAGATCTGGCCGAGCTGATCCACGACTTGAAGAATGCCAACATCCACGCCCGGATCAGCGTCAAGCTGGTGTCCGAAGTGGGCGTCGGCACCATCGCTGCCGGTGTGGCCAAGGCTCATGCCGATGTGGTGCTCATTTCGGGATACGACGGCGGCACGGGTGCGTCTCCGCAAACGTCCATCAAGCACGCCGGTATTCCGTGGGAACTCGGTCTGGCCGAGACTCACCAGACCCTAGTGCTCAACAACCTGCGCTCGCGCATCGTGGTTGAGACCGACGGTCAATTGAAGACCGGTCGCGACGTGGTCATCGCTGCACTGCTCGGCGCCGAAGAATTCGGCTTCGCCACCGCACCGCTGGTGTCACTGGGCTGCATCATGATGCGCGTGTGCCACCTGAACACCTGCCCTGTCGGTGTCGCCACCCAGGATCCGGAACTGCGCAAGCGCTTCACCGGCGAACCGGAGCACGCGATCAACTTCATGCGCTTCATCGCCCAAGAAGTCCGCGAGATCATGGCCCAATTGGGCTTCCGCTCCATCACCGAGATGGTGGGCCGCACCGATCGTCTCGAACCCCGCAAGGCCATCGAGCACTGGAAGGCCAAGGGCGTCGACTTCAGCAAGATCCTCTATCAACCGGAAGCCGGCCCTGAAGTGGGACGCTATTGCCAGATGGTCCAAGACCACGGCATCGACAAGTCGCTGGACATTACCCAGTTGCTGCCGCTGTGCCGACCGGCCATTGAGCGGGCCGAAAAGGTCAAGGCGACCCTCCCGATCCGAAACGTCAACCGCGTCGCCGGAACCATCACCGGCAGCGAACTGACCCGCCAACGCGGAGCCGCCGGTCTGCCGGAAGACACCATCCAAATCACCTTCCAGGGCAGCGCAGGCCAAAGCTTCGGTGCGTTCATGCCCAAGGGCATGTCCTTCACGCTCGAAGGCGACGCCAACGACTACTTCGGCAAGGGCCTGAGCGGCGGCAAGCTCATCCTCTATCCCCCGGCGGCGAGCACGTTCGCCCCGGAGAAGAACATGATCGTCGGCAACGTGGCGCTATACGGTGCGACCCAAGGTGAAGTCTTCATCCGCGGCATGGCGGGTGAGCGCTTTGGCGTCCGCAATTCCGGCGTTAAGGCCGTGGTCGAAGCCGTGGGTGACCATGGCTGCGAATACATGACCGGCGGAACGGTGGTCATCCTCGGCCCTACCGGCCGTAATTTCGCCGCGGGCATGTCCGGTGGCGTCGCGTATATCTACGACGAGGCCGGAGACTTCGCCTCCAAGTGCAACATGCAAATGGTCGCCTTGGAGAAGCTGGAAGAATCCGACAACGCCGTGCTCCAGGAAATGATCCAAAACCACGCGATCAACACCAAGAGCACCCGGGCCGCCTCCATCCTGAAAGACTGGAGCACCACTCAGGCAAAGTTCATCAAGGTGATGCCCCGCGACTACAAGCGCGTGCTCACAGCGCTGCTCAAAGCCCAGGCCGATGGCCTCACGGGCGATGACGCGCTGAACGCCGCCTTCGAAGCCAACTCCAAAGACGTCTCCCGGACCGGTGGGGGCTAAAAACCAAGCGCGACACAGAACCCCGCAAATCGTCACGAGACCAAGGCCTTCAAACGACATAGAGACATGGGAAAACCCACAGGATTCCTCGAATACGCTCGCGAACTTCCTCTCGACCGTAGCGCCCTGAAACGCATCAAGGACTGGAACGAGTTCCATGAGCACATGGACGACCAGCAACTGCGTCAGCAAGGCGCCCGGTGCATGGATTGCGGCGTGCCTTTCTGCCACAATGGCACCCTGGTCAGCGGCATGGCCAGCGGTTGCCCCATCAACAACCTGATCCCCGAGTGGAACGATCTCGTGTATCGAGGGCTGTGGAAGGAAGCACTGGACCGTCTGCACAAGACCAACAACTTCCCCGAGTTCACCGGTCGGGTCTGCCCTGCTCCGTGCGAAGGCTCCTGCGTGCTGGGCATCAATGCGCCGCCGGTGACCATCAAGAACATCGAGTGCACCATCATCGACCACGCCTGGGAAAAGGGCTGGGTCAAGCCGCAGCCGCCCAAGAAGCGCACCGGCAAGAAGGTGGCCGTCATCGGT
>CAMATE010000216.1 GCA_945861075.1 Akkermansia muciniphila | reverse complement strand
CCTTGAATCGGGAGATCGTTGTGATTCCCGCACGCGGATCCTTTATGCCGACGATGACCGGTGCATCCTGCGGGCCTGTCAACTCATGCTGGATCGGGCCGGATACGACGTGGATACCGTCGCTGACGGGGCGGAGGCTTGGGGGGCTTTGCAGTGCATCCGTTACCAACTGCTCATCACGGACAATGAGATGCCACACCTGACGGGGGTGCAATTGATCCACAAGGTTCGCGAGTCCTTGATTCCGGTTCCGATCGTCTTGGCGTCAGCCTCGATCACCAGTCCGGATGGTTTGGAGTGCGACGCGGTACTGCCCAAACCGTTCACCGTTCGAGCGCTGCTCGACACGGTGCGTCAGGTGCTCCTTCAGTCCCAAGTGCCGCCCGCACGATCGTTGCGCCGATGCATCGGCAGAAGCCAATTCCAAGGCTGAACCCTTTTTCTGATGAGCCCCTAACCATCCCATCCCATGAGCAAATTCATACCTCTCTACTGCAATTCCACCCGCGAAACCATCGAACGCCGTGCCCAGGAAATTTTCGAACAGCGTGGGTGTCCGGAAGGGCAGGATCTGGATCACTGGCTTCAGGCGGAGGCCGAGCATTGGGACTCTTGCTTGACCGAGGTGCCACCCGATGACTCGGACCGGTTTCCGGTCGAATGGGATTCCTTGGGTTGAATCAATTTTCCCACGCGCCACCGGATCGACTGGCCAATCCCCCGGAAGTGTTTGCCGGAAGGTTGTCGGTCCACCGGTGGTGGCGTCGGGTTTTTCAATGGTGTGCGTGATGTCACTCTTCCTTGAGACGGCGAAGGTTTTGGTCATTGGGCTGGCCGTGGCCTCGTTAGCCAACCAACTGTCGCCGAAGGGGCTGATGCTGGGGCGCGATTATTTTAAGGAATCAACGCGGCCTTTGGCACGGAAATCCCCATCTGAGCCTTCCTCCTCCCATCGAGTGGCGGAGTTGTCCAACGAACAAGTGAGGAGCCTTTTCCAGGATCCTGGCTACCGTGAGGGCCGGATCGTTTTTGTGGATGCACGCAAGGAATCCTTCTTTCTTGAGGGCCACATTCCCGATGCGTACCCACTGGATCGCTTCTATCCGGAAAAGGATCTACCCGCCGTCTTGGTGGCCGGATTGCCCGCTGAAAGGGTGGTGGTTTACTGCGCAGGTGGGACGTGTGAAGACAGCCACTATGCCGCACTGCAGTTGATTGAAGCCGGCCTCGAACCCTCTCGGGTCCAAGTGTATGCCGGTGGAATCACCGATTGGAGGTCTCATTCCTGGCCCATAGAGCGCGGTGTTCGCGGCAGTGGGCTGATCGGCAATATTTCCCCATGATATCCACTGTTTCTCCTGCATTCCCCAGTGTTGACCGTCGCGTCACGGGTTGGGCTGCGCGGTGCGTCTTGGGGGTTTGTTTTGTCTATCTGGGGCTCAACAAAGCGCTGAACCCTGGGGATTTTCTGAAAGCCGTGCACGAATACGGAATCGTCGAGCAGTCCCTGCACCTGACGTGGATCGCGGCCGTGTTGCCGTGGTTTGAAGTGTTCTGCGGGGTGTTGTTGTTGATGGGGATTTGGGCGCGAGGAACGGCATTCTCCGTCTTGGGGATGCTGTTGTTCTTTTCCGCCCTTGTCCTGCATCGGGCCCTTCGGTTGCACGAGACCTCCGGGATTCCTTTCTGGGAAATCCGCTTCGATTGCGGATGCGGAAATGGACCGGTGCTCGTCGGTCTCAAATTGCTGGAAAATACCGTTTTGGCCGCACTTTCGCTGGCGTTGGTGCTCAGCGGAAAGCGTTGAACACCCCTGGTTCTCTTGTGGAAACGGCGGGTATCTGATCCGAGATCAAATACCCGCCCTTTTTCGTAGACGATGCCTAGGGGCCCGAGCTGCTTCAGCGCGGCGGGGTCTTCTGGAATGCCACCCGAGTGCCCGGTTGGCCTGCGATGGGAATTCGCAGCAGCGGGAATCGGGGGTGGGAGGTCTTGACGGTAATCTCCGGTTCGATGGCGGTGTTCAATTTGAATCCGACCGGGAATGTGGCTTGGATATTGAAGAATCGGCCGTCTTGCAGCTCCTTCAGCGTCAATTCAATGCCTTCGACGTTGGATTTCAGTTCCGACAGGGAGACCGGCTCGGGGCCTGAATTGCGAATGGCCAGGGTGGATTTGACCGGGGCTTCCAGAGCGTCCTGGGAAATCCAGAGTTGGTCGGGTGAGGCCGACACGGTGGGTTGCACCACCACGTAGGCCGAGACGCTCAAGAGGGGCATGCGATCCGTTGAGGCGGTCACGGTGATCGGGCAAACGGTGGTTTTGGCGGTGAAGGGCGGCAGCGCGGTGATGTGAAGCTCGTACTCCTTTCCGGGTTTTAACGTCTCCAATTCCGTTCGGAAGGATCGATTCGTGCACACCACATTCGAAAGCTCCACCGATTCCTCGAGGTTGTTGGTGATGCGGACGTGTTTGGTTTGGTTGGTTTGCTGGGTGTCCGAGAACGAAAACATCACCAGCGACGGACTGATCTCGATGGGTTTCCAAATGGTGCCGTTCAGGGTGAGAACCACATTGCTTTGTCCCGGATCATTGCAGGTGACAGTGGCGTTCTTGGAGACGCGCCCGCTGAATCCGGTGGAGTTGAATAGCAAGGTGATGGCCCCTTTGGCTCCCGGTTCCACATGCTTGTCCCACAGGCCGGCCGTGGTGCATCCGCAGCCGGGGTGAACGCTGGAGATGTCCAAGGGTTCATTGCCCGTATTGGTGAACACAAAGCGGTTGGTCACCCATTCGCCGCTGTTGATCTTGCCGAAATCATGGATGGCCGAGTCAAACGAGATGCTGGGGCCGGATTTGGGAACGGGTACCGTGTTGGTGGTATTGGAGTCTGCCAAACCAGTGATCCATCCACTGGTAAACAACGTGAATAATAGGATATCGAGTTTCATTTTTAAGGAATTGGTTGGGTTTTGAAACAATGGCATTACGGGTTTTCAGTGGTGAATGGCTGTTGAGAAACCAGGTTTTTATCAAATCGGTTTTGAAGGGTTTCCCGGGCTTGTTGCAAGTTGGCCTTGATGGATGCGTCGGTGGCGATTCCCAGCAACTGATCCACGAGTGCGAGGTGAGCCTGAATGCCTTCCTGAGTTTGGCTGGCATTGGTGGGAATGCTGTACAAGTTCTGATTGCCCACGTGGATATGGACGGTCTGAATTTCGCTCCAATCCGGCACGTTGGGGTAGGCGGTGAGGACCGCATCGGTGGGGAAGTACTGGTTTCCGACCAGTGCGGTTTTGAGGTAGGACCAATAGTCCGCCGGGATGTTTCCATTGCCCAATTGGCCGACGAGGAATTCTCGGGCAGCGGGTTGGTTGGGAGCCATTTCGGTCAGGATTTGCAGGGCCTGAAGACGGGCACCACCGGAGGCCTTGTCTTCGGCGAGCTTCAGCAAGGAGGGCAGGCCGGCTCCTTCGGGCATCTGGGCCATGGCGGACAGGGCGTAGTACTTCCAGCGACCGGTGGCCGATTCCAATTCTTGGGCTGTGGCCGCGTTGCCATAGCGTCCCAGCACTTCAAAGAGCGGACCCACATCGGCCGTGGATCCCTCGGCGGAATTGGCTCTGCCCAGTAGGTCTTGGGCGGCCCGCAAGGCGGTGTCCCGGTATTGACCCGGTGACGCTTCTTCTAAGTGATGGGCCAGCACGGCGACTTCCCGCGGAGACATGGCTGTTTCCAGGGTGTTTCCCATGGCGGCGATGGCCTCAGGACCACCGATTTGGCGAAGCGCCTCTACGAATCCGGAGCGGGCATTGGAATAGCCGAGGAGTCCCTTCATTTCCGGAGCAAACTCAGCGTCTTGATGTGCCTGAAGGAATTTCAGGATGGCAGGAACACTGGCGCTGCCCTTGGCAACCAAGGACTGTAAGCCCGTTTGCCATCGTTTGGCCTTCTCGGATGCTTCCAGTCCGTCGGTATCCCGGATCATCGCCATCCAGGACTGAATTTGCGCGGAAAGGGCTTCGAGATCCTCGTTGGCGGCCAGTGCGGCCTCGTTCAGTGGAACGGATACTTCTAAGGGTTGATCAATCGCGACGGGGTGGCTACGGCGGCCAGTCGACTCGATCGCCGGCGACGTTTCCAACGGGGGATCGGTTGGGCCTTTGGCTGACTCCAGAGACGAGGCTGGATCGGAGGGGCGTGGAACCCAAAGGGTCCACGCAACGCATCCCACCAGCACCCCGCTGATGGGTAGAATCCACCCCCACCGAACTCGGTGGGTGGATGCTGTTTCTGGATGGATGGAGGGTGTCTTTTTAAATGAATGAGGCTGGGTGTTTTTCATGAATTTTTGTTGGTTCGTTGTTTATGAATTTGAAAAAGGGGGGCGGAGTGTGCTCGTATAGACATCTCCAATGGATTCTTGGCTTTAGATCGGTTTATTGCGCGTCTGGGTCTTGTTCAAAAAGCCCGGCGGGTGACCCCGCCGGGCTTGTGTGTTTGATCAGTGTTTGATCATGAGTTTCGGTGCTGCTTACGGCATCTCGAAGTTGACTTCGAAGCACTCACCCGACTTGACGGTGATTTCACGCATCTGCGGTTTGCAGTCGCGAGGAGTCACGGTCAGGTACAGTTTGCAGGGCTTGCCCGACCAGGTGTAGTCGCAGGAGTAGCAACCATCCGAGTCGGTGTTGCAGCGGTGCAGAACGCGCCCCTTGTCATCCTTCAACTCGATTCGGCAGTCCTTCTTGCCGTCCCGTTTGCAAATCCCATCGTCATCGATGGTGTAGGGTGAGCACACGATGCCGCAGATACCCTTGGCGGGCGTGCAACGGATGATCTGGAGGTGGCGAACGGTGTTGACTCCGTCGGTCACGGTCCAGGTGCGCTCCACGTATTTCGGGCAGTTGCCCTTGATGCAGTCCTTGTAAGTGACCTTCGGAGGGCAGCAGGCGTCCGTGGCCACCGGGAAGCCGGTGTTTTCAGGGCGGATGTTGCAATCCTTGCAGGTCAGTTTGACGTCGCCGGGCCAAGTGACGGCCGGCGGGGTGGTGTCGCGAACGACGATGGTCTGGATGCAGCAAGCGGTGTTGCCGCAAGCATCGGTGGCTTTCCAGGTGCGGGTGATACGATATCCCTTCTTGCCGAAGCGGGAGTTGTCGTCGTCGTCCTTATCGCCCTTGCCACCCTTGCGACCATCACGGTCCTCTCTGTCGAACTTGGTGACATCTTGGAATGTCAGCGTCGGATTCGGATCGCAATTGTCGGTGACGGTGGGCGTCGTGAAGACCGGCGTGGCCGGGCATTCAATCGGCGACTGGACCTTGGGGCAGACGATCACCGGGGCGGTGGTGTCTTCCTTCCAAGTGTAGGTCACCTGAGCGGAGGCTTCGTTGCCGCAGGAGTCCTTCACGGAGTAGGTGAAGGTCTGGGTGCGTGAGCAGTCGCCATTGCTGACGATCTGGCCCGGGGTGCAGACGACCGAGGCGGTGAGGTTGCCGTCACAGTTGTCCGTGGCCACGACGCCGCGGGCGCAGGTCGGCAGCTTCTTGGGGTTGCAGCCGAGGTCGCTGCCCTTAGGCAGTTTGCTCAAGACCGGAGCGGTGGTGTCTTCCTTCCAGGAGTAGGTCACCTGGGCGGAGGCTTCGTTGCCGCAGGAGTCCTTCACCGTGTAGGTGAAGATCTGGGAGCGGCGGCAATCACCGTTGCCGGTGATGGAGCCCGCGGTGCAGACGACCGAGGCGGTGAGGTCACCGTCGCATTCGTCCTTGGCCACGACGTCGCTGGAGCAAGCCGGCAGCGTCTTGGGGTTGCAGCCGAGGTCGCCGCCCTGAGGCAGGTTGCCCAACTGCGGAGCGGTGGTGTCCACCTTCCAGGTGTAGGTCACCTGAGCGGAGGCTTCGTTACCGCAGGAGTCCTTCACGGTGTAGGTGAAGGTCTGGGTGCGGG
>CAMATE010000215.1 GCA_945861075.1 Akkermansia muciniphila | reverse complement strand
GCTGAAGCTCAACGACCGATGGAGCCTCGTGGCGGGCACGTCAGTCACCTACGCCCGTCGGGAGTTTGCCGACCGATTCCTGTCGGATGGCGACCAAACCGACACCCAAGACTACCTCGGCTTCAACCCCAAGGTGGGGGCAATTTGGGAAGCGGCCCAAGGCGTGCAAGTTTTCGGCAACGTCAGTCGGAACTTCGAACCCCCGACCTTCGGGGAGCTCAGTCGACCGGCTACTCCCGGAGCCACCAACGGGTTGGTGCAATTGAATGCCCAGACAGGCACGACTCTGGAGATCGGCACTCGCGGCAAGGCGGGGCGTTTCGATTGGGACGCGTCGCTCTACCAGGCCTGGCTGGAGGACGAGATGCTCAGCTTGCAGGTGGGCAATTTCAACCCACCCATCACCCAGACCTTGAATGCCGGACGGACCATCCACCGGGGCGTGGAGTTGGGTGGGGGATGGCGCGTGGTGGATGGCCTTCTGGCGACGGGCGCCGAGGTTCCGAACGACGGCATCCGCCTTCAGGGCAATTACCTGTTCAACGATTTCCGCTTCGACGGGGATGCAACCTATGGCGATAACCGCTTGCCGGGTATTCCTCGGCACTACCTGCGGGGTGAGTTGAAGTACCAGCACCCCTGCGGCTTTTACTTCGGACCGAATGTCGAGTGGGCGCCTGAGTCCTATGCCATTGATCTGGCCAACACCGACGCGGCCAATGCGCCCGGGTATGCGATCTTGGGTGTCCGGGTTGGATATCAGACCCAGCGAGGATTCTCTTGGTTCCTGGATGCCCGCAACCTCACCGACAAGGCCTACATCGCCACCACCGGAGTCTTGAATCGGGCCACTCCCGCCAGCGCCGCCTACAACCCGGGCGACGGGCGATCTTTCTTCGGTGGCGTGGAAATTCGCTTCTGAGCCCCCACTCCATCCTCAAGACCCATGAATCCCAAAACCCTTCGGCAACTCCATCGCTGGATCGGACTGATGTTTAGTCTCAGCGCGCTGCTGGCCTCTTCCAGCGGTGTGATCCATCAGGTCATGACCTGGACCCAGGATCCGCCTCCCAAGGCGATTCCGAGTGGTCCGGAGATACCGTTGGATTCGGTGCGGATCCCGTTGGCACAAGCCGTTCAGGCAGTGCCCGCGGCGACGAATGGGATTCGGGCGGTCAACCTGAGGATGATCGCAGGAGAGCCGACCTATGTGGTTTGGACGCGGGAGGCCAAGGCCCCCGCTTATGTCAGTGGCGCCACGGGCAAACCGGCTCCAGAGCGCGATGAGGTGTTTGCCGCCGAGATCGCCACGCGGTTCTTCGGGGGCGTGACGGTCCGAAAAACGGCCTTCCTGACGGCCTTCGACTCCGAGTACCTGCCGATTTTCCGCATCCTCCCGGTGTACCGGATGGAGACGGGCGATCCGGCCGGGCGCCGAGTGTATGTGAGCACCATGACCGAAAGTGTCACCCGCTTCACCGATGAGGGTCGGCAATGGGAAGCCAATATCTTCAGCAACTTGCACAAATTGGCCTTCATTCCGAACAAGATGCTGCGCGATGGGATCTTGGTTGTGGGGACGACCGGAATCTTTGTGCTGAGCTTGTCGGGGGTGGTGCTGTTCTTTGTCACTCGACCGCGGGTTCGGTCCGCCAACGAGGGTTGAACCAACGGCACTGCCCATGGCTACGAACACCCATCAGCGGACGAACGCCGCGGAAACGGTCCGGTCATTCCGAGCCGCGTTGTTGATTGAGGGCGATCTGGTTCTGGCCGAGCAAATTCGGGTGCTGTTGGAATCCCACGGCTTGCGTCTTCGACGATGGAAGGAAGGGGAGTCTATCGGTTCTGGAGTGGGTGGGGATGACCCGTTGGCGAACCGTTCCCTTGAGGCCAAAGAGACCTGGGTAGTGAGTGCCGGACCGTCAGCCGATGAGGTCGAAATCTTGAAAGGGGTGCGCTCCGATGCAGATCCAGAAGTGGACTCGATTCAGTCGTTGCATCGGTTGGAGTGGTCCTACATCCAGCGGGTCTTAAGCGACTGCGGAGGGAACATTTCTGCGGCCGCCCGCAAGTTGGGCATCCACCGTCGTTCACTTCAGCGGAAGCTCGCCAAGGTGCCGCCCCAGCGATAAGGCGGGTCCGGGTTTCAATCCTGCGGATCAGGACCCAATTGTTCGGTTTCGACGGCGACGCGGTTGAGCGCTGACGGCTGCCTACCCGGTCGTCAGGGCCGAGATTCCAAGGCCTTGAGGGCCTCGCGGATGCGGGTCTCCTGAGGACCGGCTGGAACGGTTTCCAGCACCGCTCGCAAATCGGCGGCCGCCCCCTCGCGATCTCCGATCTGGGACTTGAGTCGGGCGCGATCCACTCGTTCGGCGGCGGCATTGCGAGCGTCCGGTGCGATCGCCACCAACAGGTCCGAATAGGGCAGTGCCGACTCCACCCCGGAGCGCTCCAGGGTGAAGGCGCGGAGGTTATTGATCATCCGGATGAGGATGGATCGAGGGCTGGCGGCTTCGAGCAATTCACTGCGCACCGGGACACCGGCACTTTGGCTGCCGAGTTCATCGGCATCGGTGAAGGTAATGGAGATGCCGCCATTGAAGGGATCGTAGAGTCGGGCGGATTCTCCGGGAGGCGCATGGCGTACCAAGAAATGACCCGGCAGGGGCAGTCCGTGCATGTGGTCAATCCCGGCCGATTTGGCCACCTCCAGGAACACGATGCTCAAGGTGATGGGAATGCCTTCGCGGTCTTCGAGCACAGATTGCAAATGGCTGTTGGCAGGATTCCGGTAGTCGCCCCGGCTCCCATGAAAACCCTGATCTTCAAACAAGAACTGTCTCAGGGCCGTGATGCGGTCGGCTGCGGAACCCGCCTGGATCACTTGCGATCGAGCCTCGGTACCCAGATCGGCCAATTGGCGTTCTGCTTCGGAAACATCGAGTTCCGGATGGTCGTGCCATGCCAAAAGCAGAGCCGCGCGGGCGAGGCCGATTTCGTTCTCGGGTCGGGACAACTCCGCCACCAGCGCTTCTCGTGCCGCTTCCCGGTGCAAGTCCTTGGCCAGTTTGCGCAGGCGGGTGGCTTCGCTCTCGAGGCGTTGGGCGCGCTCCTGCAAGAAACGATCGGCCGCCACCCGGTGAGATTTCAAGGCCTCGCGGGGTTCGCGGCCCGCAGTGAAGCTGGCCACGACCTCAGGAGGCAGTTCGGGCGCAGCGGATGCCGTCGCCCCCACACGGAAGTCACGAAATTCTGCGGCGGTGTTGCGGAATTTGGCCAATCCAACTCGGGAGCCTTGCAAGGCGGTATCCTTGCTCCGGAAAACCACTTCATCGTTCACCGAGCATTCCCAAATCCCGTCGTCGACGCGCCGCACCCGCAAGGTGTTCCAGTCACCGCTGCGATAAGCGGTTGCGGGGACGGTGCCGAGGATGCGCCATGAAAAGACGTCGGGACCTTCGAACGCGGTGAGTCGCAATTCGCCGCCGGTGGGATAGAACCCGTAGTGCCGGCCGGATTCGTCACCCGCGAAAATCAATCCCGCCGCGCCCGATTCGTTGTCCAAGCGCACCTTCACCTGCAACTCGCCACCGGTCGGAAGCAGGTCGCGTTTCAGCAAATAGGAACGCCCCCCGAATCCGGAGCCGGCGCCATCGGCCAGGATGCGATTGCCTTTCTGCCGCCAGTGAGAGCCCAGGAAGGCTTCCCACTGATTCGTGTTCAGGGCTCCCTGACGCAACCACCGGGCCATGACCATCGGGTTGGGTTGCTTCAACAGGGCTTTGAGGTGATTGGCCGGGGTGGCGAAACCGAGATTCTGTGTGAGCAGGCTCTTGGCATTGACGATGCCGTGGACGCGTCCGGCTCGATCGAGGAGGGGGCCGCCGCTGTTGCCTGGTTCAATGGGCATGGCCAATTGCAGCATGGGATGTCCGTCGAGATCCCGGCGCGCGGACAACACGCCCTCCACCACGCTGTGGTCAAGTCCGAGGGGGTGTCCGAGGGCGATGACTGGGGCTCCTTGGGGCAGGGCGTCGCTGTCTCCCAAGGGCAATGCGGAGAGTCCGGACGACTTGACGCGCAAGATGACCAAATCGTGAGGGCGATCCCAGGCGTGGATTCCGATGACTTCGGGGGTACTCCCATCGGCGAGGCGTACTTGGATCACTCGCCCTTCGCCGATGACATGCAAACTGGTGGCGATGAGTCCTTCGGAATCGATGATGAAGCCGGTTCCCACACCTTCTTGAAGCCCGTCGCGCCCACGGCCATCGATGCGGACGATGGCGCTGCGTGTCTGGGCCACCAGTTGGGCGGTGGTCCTGCCGGTGTTCTCGGTGGAAGGCTTTGGGTTGCGTGCGCTGGACTTGCCGCCCGACTTGGCGGTCGTTGGCTTCAATTCCGGCGAAGCGGCGTGAGCCGAGGCCAGTCCCAGAAGGCAGAGGAAGAGCAGGGGGAAGCGCACGCAGCGACTCTACTGCCTTTCCGATCAGTGGCGAGCGCCAGAGAGGAATCGCTGAAATCCGCCGCCGAGGAGTTCCGAAACATCGCGTTGGATTTCCGTGTCGGTGACCTCCCATCCGGCTTCGGCTGCTGCGACGTATTTCTCAGACAGTGCGTCCGCGATGATGCTTCGGGAATGGTGCCACTTGTAGAGAACCTGATCGAGGACGCGGGCATCGGAGTGCTGCGGCGTGAAGGAGGTGCCGAGCAATTCCAGCCGCATCGTGGTGATTTCGCGGATGAGTTGGGGCGTGTTGGTGAACCACCAGCAGCCGAACGGATGGAGGTTCGAAAACTTCCGAGCCAGGACCACGAGCTCATGCTGGTTCTCACGCGCGAGGCAGGTGACGAGGAAGCGGTTTTCCGGATGGGCGGCGCACAAGGCTTGCAAGGCATTCAGGTCCGCCAAACCGACGCCATCGCCGGCCATGCGCAGGCGGGGGTTCACGGCTCGTTTGACTCCCATCATCAGGGCGAAGGCTTGTCCCTGTTCCCGGCAATGCGGCAACACGGCTCCTTCGATGAGTCGTGCGATTTCGGTATCCGCGGGCCAGGTGAAGGAAGGGGGCAGTGACACCATGCAGTAGCGGCTGTCGATGCGAGCGGTCCAGTCGGCGAGGAAACGGCGGATCTCGCCGAGGGTTTGGGCGTTGAGTTCGCGGGATACGTCATAACCCTGTTCTCGAAGCCAAACGGAGGTTTCTGGCCAGGCGACGAGCAGGGGGTCGATCCGCAGGGCTGCCACGAAGCGGGGATCTCGAGCGAATCCGCGGTCCCAGGTGGGACGTTCCATGGGATCAAACGGGGAATTCGTCATGCAGATGGAGGCGAGGTTGGCCTTGTCCATGACGCGGTTGATGAAGTCCTGGGGGTTCTGGGAGGCGTACCAGCTGCGCAGGCTTTTGAGGTCGTTTTTGCGGGGGTCGATGCCGAGTAAATGCAGGGTCGTGAGAATGCCACGGCAGGCTTCGGAGACGGGGGAGTGTTCGATGAACAGGGCTTTCCAGACGTGGTCGGCTTGTTCTTGTTTGGAGGCGCTCCAGAATTTCTCCAGCGGCATCTCCATTTGGCGGGAGGCTTCGCTGACGAGGTAGTGGTAAACCAGCAGTTCGTCGATGCCCCACAGGAGCATTTCGCCTTGGGCGGGATCGTAGAGATGGGTGTGGATGTCGTGGACCGGCGTGGCCTGGACGATGCGGGAAACGCGAGCGGGGAGCGATTCAGCCATGGACTTGTGAGGATCAAATGTCAGTGACCTGCTTTATGGCAACTTCAGATCACGGAATTGTCCTGCGGCGGGGTCAGTCCCGCATATCTACACAAAAGGGGCCACTCTTTGTTATTCTTGGGTGATGAGGTGCAGGCACTTGATAGGAATGTTTTTTGGTGTGCTTCTGGGCTGAGGCTCCGCGGGATCGGTCCTGCGCTCGCAGGGAAGCTCGGGGGAGGATGGAGCTTTGGCGCTGCGCGCTGG
>CAMATE010000214.1 GCA_945861075.1 Akkermansia muciniphila | reverse complement strand
GGTGAGGACCGCCGAGATGCCTTTGCCGCTTGGCTCACTTCCAAAGACAATCCGTACTTCGCCAAGTCCACCGTGAACCGCTTCTGGAGCTACTTCTTCGGACGCGGGATCATTGATCCGGTGGACGATATCCGAGCTGGCAATCCTGCCAGCAACCCGGCACTGCTCGAGGCACTCACCACTCGATTTGTGGCCGATGGGCACGATGTCCGGAAACTCATCCGACACATGGTGATGTCTCGAACCTACCAACTGAGCATCGTGCCGAATCGCTGGAACGAGGACGACTTGGTCAACTTCTCCCATTCCCTGCCCCGCCGACTCAGTGCCGAGCAAATGCTCGACTCCATCGCGGTCGCCACCGGTCGACCGCTGCAATTCTCCAACCTCCCCGATGGCATGCGTGCGGCGCAATTGCCCGACGGCATGGTGGCTGGAAACGACTTCCTCACGCTCTTCGGCCGACCCAAGCGGCAAAGTGCCTGCGAATGCGAACGCAGCAGCAATGTCACCCTCTCCCACGCCTTGAACCTCATCAACGGCAAGACCCTGGGCGAATGTGTGAACCGTTCCGACAACCGCTTCGCCCGCCTCGTCTCCGAACAAACCGACGATCGGAAGGTGATCGAGGAAATTTATCTCAGCTGTCTCTGCCGACTGCCGACCCAGAAGGAATTGTCCTCGATCCGGTTGGGTGACGGAGCCCAACGCCTCGAAGGCGCCCAAGATCTCGCCTGGGCGTTGATCAACAGCCCAGCCTTCCTCTTCAATCGCTAGACCGGAAACCTCGCCCCCACACCTCAAAAAACTCCCAACCATGATCTCCATTCCTGGTCTTTCTGGTGCCACCTGCGACGGCTTCAATCGCCGCGAATTCATGCGACTCGGTGGGGCCGGACTGCTCGGCCTCAGCCTGGCCGACATTCTCCGTCTCCAGGCCGAACAACCCAAGGGAACCGGTCCCGCGGCCGGCCAGCCCAAGAACGGCTGGGGATCGGCCA
This sequence comes from Akkermansia muciniphila, assembly GCA_945861075.1. Taxonomy (GTDB): domain Bacteria; phylum Verrucomicrobiota; class Verrucomicrobiia; order Limisphaerales; family UBA9464; genus SXXZ01. The sequence continues at coordinate 5,011 of CAMATE010000214.1, read as the reverse complement.
AGCAGGTCCTCATGATCTACCTGCAGGGAGGCCCAAGCCATATCGACATCTGGGATCCAAAGCCGGACGCGCCGTCGAATGTGCGCGGTGACTTCAAACCCATCCGCACCAAGGTTCCGGGCATCCAACTCAGCGAGGTCATGCCCAAGCTGGCCCAGCAAATCGACCGGGCCACCCTCATCCGTTCGATGAGCTACACGCCGGCGGGCCTCTTCAACCACACGGCGGCGATTTACCAAATCATGACCGGCTACACGCCGGACCGTGTGTCTCCGTCGGGCCAGCTGGAGCCGCCAGCCCCTAACGACTTCCCGCACATGGGAGCGCAGATCTCCCGCCTCAAGCCGCTCGACATCCCGATGCTGCCTTTCGTGATGCTGCCGCGGCCGCTTCAGGAATCGAACGTCATTGGCAAAGGTGGCACGGCGGGTTTTCTGGGAGCCGCCTACGACCCCTATTATTTTTATCAAGACCCCGCCAAGGGCATCAATCTCGACGACCTCACCCTGCGCAAAGAAGTCAGCAAGGAACGTCTGGATCGCCGATCCACCCTGCTCAAGGCCGTCAATGACGCGATGCCGGAGATGGAAAAGGCCGTCGAGAAATACGCTCTCGACCGCTATTATCAAAAGGCGTTCGACCTCGTCAGCAGCGGCCGCGCCCGGGATGCCTTCGACTTGTCCAAGGAGAAGGATGGTCTGCGGGACAAGTACGGTCGCCACACCTTCGGCCAGGGCCTCTTGCTGGCCCGTCGCCTTCTGGAATCCGGGACCCGCTTCGTGCAAATGAACTGGCCCGCCGTGGCCAACGGTGACCCGACCGTCGATGCTTGGGACACCCATGCGGCCAACTTCGGTCCGCTGCGCAATTTGCACTGCCCGAAGCTGGATTCGGGGCTCAGCGCCCTTCTGGAAGACCTCGACGAGCGAGGACTCCTGAAGGAAACCCTCGTGGTGGCCCTCGGCGAGTTCGGCCGCAGCCCCCGCCTCGGCGTGAGCACCAGCGGCAATACCAACTCGCCCGACGGGCGAGACCATTGGCCTTATTGCTACACGGCCTTGATCGCGGGTGCCGGTATTCGGCGCGGAGCCCTGTATGGCAAATCGGATGCGACCGGATCCTCGCCCATCGAAACCCCAGTACACCCGACCCAAATCGTGGCCACGGTGTATCACGCGCTGGGAATTGACCCACACACCATCGTCATGAACCACCTGAACCAGCCGCGCGAACTGGTCCAAGCCGAACCGGTCACTGACCTCTTCGGCTGAGCCATTCACCCCCCCGAAGCCCGATCCCGCGTAAGTCACGATCGCCCTCCACGGAAGCACTCCTGTTTCTCATGAGACCCACTCTCGCCCTGGTGGCTGCATGGCTGTCGCTCTCAGGCATCCTGACTGCACAACCCGCCCCCAAGCTGGATTCCGCTTCGCTCAGTTGGCTGCAGCGTGGATCCACCCAGCAAGTCACCCTCAAGGGGGAAGCCCTGAGCGGAATCACCGCGGTGCTCATCACCCGTTCCGGGATGTCTTCAACACCGGTCGGAATGTCGGCGACCCCGGTGGCTCCTTCGGCACCAGCCGTCACCCTCGAAGGATCCGGCAGCGGCCTGTCCAGCGCACCGGTCAATTCCGGACAATCGCTCACCCTGCTCTGTGTGGTTTCAGCGGATGCTGCGTTGGGTCCCCAAGAACTGCGGGTGGCCGGACCGGGTGGCGTTTCGAATCCGCTCACCTTCCAGTTGAGCGACCTCCTCGAGATCACCGACCCCAAGACCAACACGTCCCGAGCGAGCGCCTACTCGATGTCCTTGCCGGCCGCCGTCTCCGGAGTGATCAACGCCAACACCGAATCGGACTTCTTCCGTTTCAAGGCTCAGGCGGGAAAGACCTTGCTGTTCGATGTGCAGGCCAACCGCAATGGATCGCCGCTGGATGCCAACCTCATTCTGCGCAACCTGGACGGTAAGGAACTGCTGCGCAGCGAGGATGTCCATGGGCTCGACCCCTTCATCGAGTTCACGCCCTCCGTCGATGGGGATTACCTCCTCGAACTCCATGACTTGCGTTTCCAAGGCGGTGGCGACTACCGCTACCGTCTGGTCGCCGGGCGAGTGCCGTACCTCGAATCCCTCTTCCCTTACGGCGGTAAGCGAGGCAGTTCGGTGGAGTTGCTATGGATCGGCAAGAATTTGGAAGGCGTCGAAACCCTCCCGGTTCAAATCACCTCAGACGCATCGCTCGGTCGTCAGGAGGTCCGCGCTCGGACGCCTCTGGGATTCTCCAATCCGGTGGGCTTCGAAGTGGGCGACTTGGACGAATCCTCCGAAACCGAACCCAACAACACTCCGGACCAGGCCCAGAACCTGACACTGCCTCGGGTCGTCAACGGACGCATCGGTGCCGAGAAAGATGTGGATACCTTCCGCTTCAAGGCCCCGGCCGATCAGAAGTGGGTCATTGAAGTCCGAGCCCGTTCCCTGGGATCCCGCCTCGACGCGCTTCTCACCCTTTCCGATACCAACGGAACCGTCTTGCAGCGCAATGATGATGCTGCTGGCCCGGATGCCCGCATCGAGTTTGATGCCAAGAAAGACACCGAGTACCGCATCACCCTGCGAGACCTCACCCACCGTGGCGGCGATCGCTTCGGCTACCGCATGAGTTTTCAGGCGCCCGATTTGAAGCCGGATTTTGGTGTTCGCACCACCGGAGGCCGGTTCCGTGTGCCGCGGGGCGGTTCGGTGGCCATCCGGTGTGAGGTGGATCGACGCAACGGATTCGACGGAATGGTCCGCATCGAACCCGAGGGGCTTCCGCCCGGCGTCTGGGCTCCCCCCTTGGTCCTGGGCCCGGGTACTTCCATGGGTTGGTGGGTGATCTCGGCCAATGCGGACGCACCTTTGGGTTATACGGCCCTCAGGGCCAATGGGGTCGGCGACCACAACGGAAAGCCGCTCACCCGTTCCGTCCCATTCTCCGAGATGGCTTGGATCACCGTTCTCCCGGCGGTGCCGTTTGAACTGAGCGTTGCGCCGGCCAGCGTGATGGCCGAACAAAATACCAGCACCACCCTAGAAGTCCGGATCAACCGCCGAGACCACTTCGACGGGGAAATCCGGATCCTGGCCGAAGACTTGCCCGGTGTGTCCATCCCCGCAGTCACGCTTCCCGCCGGTCAATCCCGCACCCGACTCTCCCTGCAAGTCTCCCAAAACGGCGAGGCGGGAGTCCGGCCGGTCATGGTCCGGGCCGAGGCCACAGTCAATGGACAAACCCTCTCCACTCACGCCACCGCGCCCGTCCCGCTGACAGTCCAGCCCATCCCAATGTTCCTGACGGCCATGCTGCCTGGCTCCCCCTTCTTCCGCACCGACCCCGTCCGCTTGTCGGCCGTGGCTCTGCCGGATGGCACCCAATCTGAAGCCAATCAAACCCAGTTCGTGGTCAAGGTGGACCGACGCGGATTGAATGGCGAAATCGAGTTGCGCCTGGAGGACTTACCCAAGGGCGTGCAAGCCAAGGTGTTGCCCATCCTCACCAACAAGACCGAGGCCACCATTCAATTGAAGGTTTCCCAGCAGGCGGAAACGGGCAAAGAACATCAGTTCCGGGTTGTGGCCAGCGCCACCCACCAAGACCGCGTTTGGCGCCAGAAAACCCAACCCATCCATCTCACTCTCGCCGCGCCCGAATCCGAACCCTCCGTTGCGACCAACAAACCGGCCGCCAAGCCTGCCGCCGAAAAGCCCAAGCCATGAAATCCTCTCCACTTTCCGTGCTCAACCGCGCATCCCTCACAGGTTCTCTGGTTTTGGGCTTGGTGGCCTCGAGCCATCTCATCGCGGCCGAGACACCCGTTTCCTGGTGGCGCGATGTGACCCCCATCTTCAAGCGTTCCTGCAACGGTTGCCACAATCCCAACAAGCTCAAGGGCGAGGTCGACACCTCCACCTTTGCCGGCCTCATGAAGCCTGGCAAACACGGGCCCAATTTGGCTGCGGCGGATCCGGCCAAATCGCTGCTCATCACCTCCATCTCCGGCAAGGAACCGGACATGCCCAAGGAGGGTGAGGCGCTGTCGGCGAAAGAGGTGGCGCTGATCACCCGGTGGATTCAGGAAGGAGCCAAGGATGATACCCCGGCTGACGCCTATTCCACCCGCCTCAAGGAACCGCCCACCTACGCACTGCCGCCGGTCATCAGTGCCCTGGATGTGTCCCCAGACGGTTCTCGATTGGCAGTGGCTGGTTACCATGAGGTTCTGCTCATCGATACAGTGTCCTTGGAGTTGACCTCTCGCCTTCTGGGAGAATCCCCACGCATCGAATCCGTGGCGTTCTCCCCGGATGGAAAATCGCTGGGTGTGAGCGGCGGCGCTCCGGCGCGATTCGGCGAGGTCCAGGTCTGGAATGTCTCCGATGCCAAGGAAACCCAGGCGCTTCGCCTGACCACGGATTCCCTCTTCGGTCTCTCCTGGTCGCCTGATGGCACCCGTATCGCCACCGGCGGAGCAGACAAGAGTGTTCGGGTCACCCGCATCTCGGACGGCAAGGAATTGGTGAAGTTCGACAACCACGGCGACTGGGTGTTCCGAACCACTTGGGTCGCCGATGGCACCCGCCTCCTGAGCGCCAGTCGGGACCGGGCGATGAAACTCATCGACGCCACCAATGGCCAGTTCATCGACGACGTGAACAAGTTGCTCGAGCCCATTCACTGCATGGTGCGGCACCCTCGCGAAGATTGGGCTGCCTACGGGGGGGCCGAAGGCGGCCTCCGCGTTTATAAAGCCAAGGAAAACCAAGACCGGACTTCCGGAAACAACGACGTGAACCTGGTGCGCGAGTTCGAACGCCAACCGGGTCCGGTGCAATCGGTTGCCTTCAGCGCTGACGGATCTCTTCTGGCCGCCGGCAACACGGGCAGCGAAGTCCGGGTCTACGACACCGCCTCCGGAAAGAAAAAGGCGACCCTGTCCGGCCATGCGGGTTCAGTATTCGCCCTGAAGT
>CAMATE010000213.1 GCA_945861075.1 Akkermansia muciniphila | reverse complement strand
TGGCCAGTTCGCTCGGCAACGGCGGCGCCACCTCGATCCGGGTTGGCTTCGGTAATAACGGCGGCACGCTGAACTATGTCGGCGGCGGCGATGTGACCGATCGTCAGATCCGGATCGGCTCAGGCAATGGTTCGGGAGGCGCCAGCGTGAACAACAACGGCCCCAATGGTGGCACAGGCCTGCACTTCAATAACAATAACTTTAATGTCAGCTCAGCCAACACCACCGCCGGCTCCCGCACGCTGACCTTGGGCGGAACGAATACCGACGCCAACACCATCACCGGCACCATCACGAACAACTCCGGTGCAGGAGCCGTCGTCAACCTGATGAAGGCTGGGAACGGCCGCTGGATTCTTTCGGGCACCAATAGGTATTCTGGCAGCACCAGCGTCACCGGCGGGATTCTGTCCATCGCCAACCCCTCTCTGGCGGACGGTGCCGATGTGTCCATCGCCACAGGGGCAACATTGGATCTGAATTTCAGCGGAACCGACACCATCGGCAAACTCATCCTTCAGGGTGAAGAACGAGCCCAAGGCACTTGGGGAAGCCTGACCTCCAACGCCCACTACAAAACCGAAAGTATTACCGGCACGGGGGTTTTAAATGTGACCGTCGGTAAAATCCTTCAAGCCACTCCCACGGTGACGATCCCGCCGATCGCCTCCGCCATCAACAGCGGCGAAACCCTCGCCTCCTCCACCCTCAGTGGCGGCGTGGCCTCTGTTCCTGGCACTTTTGCCTGGACGGATCCGACCCTCCAGCCAGCGGTGGGCACAAACTCCTACTCCGTCACCTTCACGCCGACCGATACGTTCTACTACACCAACGCGACGACCCCTGTCAGCGTGACGGTCAACGCGGCCGGTTATCCCACCTGGGTTGGTGGCTACAACTGGGCCGGCGGTGACTCCTCCCCGACTGGAGATCCTGACGGCGACGGGCTGGCCAATCTTGTCGAATACGCCACCGGTCAGAATCCCACGGTGGCGAATGCTAACCCGATCACCTTTCGTCAGGTCGAAATCAGCGGAAGCAGTTATTTGCAACTCAGCGTGGATCGCAATCCGGCAGTGACAAATGTACTCATCGAAGGCCTCAGTGCCGGCACCCTCTCCGACCCTGCGGCCTGGAGCACCCTCACCACGGTGACGGTGACTGACACGCCACTACTCTTTACCGTGCGGGACTCCCTGCCCGTGGAGAGCAACGAGAAACGCTTCCTTTCCCTGCGCTTCACACTCCAACCCTAATCATCAGAATGTCTCTTGGTCTGAGCGAGAACGAAACCACTTCTACCCTTCCAAAGACGTTCACCGGTGATGAGAATATTTTTATAATCCCGAAGCGGGCAATCCTATTTCTGGCGGGTGGATGCGACTCGGCCCGACCCGACCGTGGCCCAGGGCGATGTCTGGACTTTCACCATAAAAAGAAGCTATTGAACCACTCATGAAAAAGATGCTTGTGACAATTCTGGCACTCGGAATCTTCGGGGCGGCGGCCATGAATGCTCCTGCCGCCGAATCGTCGAAGGCATCCCGCCCGAACATCGTCGTCATCATGACGGACGACCAGCGCTGGGATTCGCTGGGCTGCTCGGGCGACCAAGTGGTCAAGACACCCAATATCGATGCCCTGGCGAAAGAGGGAACGCGCTTCGAAAATGCCTTTACGGTGGCCCCGCTTTGCGGGCCCAGCCGCACGAGTTTCTTCACTGGAAAATACGCTTCTAAAAATCAGTGCTACAACAACAAGAAGAAGAGTCTGATCGGCAAGTTTTCACTGCTCGAGCCTCTCAAAGCCGCCGGATACAAACTGGGTTTGGCCGGCAAGAACCACACCTTTCAGGGCAGTTACGCGAAAATGTGGTTTGATCGTTTCTCGGAATACAGCCCGTGGGGAAAAGGCGAGGAGGACGAGGCGGGGAGCTTGAGTCCCTCGGACAAGGCCGTGCGGGATTTCCTCACCACCAGCGGACCGAAATCAAATCTTGGACACAAACTGTTGGAAGGGTTGATTGATTTTCCCGAGCCATTTCCAGAGGATCAGACCATCACCGCACGCATCGCCGACGATGCCATTGCCTTCGTGCAGACGAACCAGGATGCACCCTTCTTTCTCCATATGGCCTTCCCCGCACCGCACTGGCCTAACATTGTCTGCGAGCCGTACTTCAGCATGTACAAGAAGCAACTCGACGCAATCAGTCTGGCGGGTATGGATACAATCGACTGGGACACGCACCCTTTTGCCCACTATGTCCAGTCGCAGTGCGCTGGATTTAATACGATGTCGAAGGAGGATCGTCGGAAGATCCTCGCCGTCATGTATGGACAAATCTCCTTCATCGACAAATCGGTCGGTCGGCTGGTCGAGGTGCTCAAGGAAAAGGGGCTTTACGACAACACCGTGATTTTGTTCACCAGCGATCAAGGCTGTTTGGGCGGGCAGTTCGGCCTGCCATGCAAAACCAAGGGATTCTACGAATCGCTGATCCGGATCCCATTCATCATCAAAATGCCCGGCGACAAGCAACTCGGACGCATAACTCCTGCGCAAATCAGCAACATCGACGTCATGCCCACCCTGCTGGAATTGGCCGGAGTGCGCGTTGACGAATCAATCGACGGCATCTCCTTCCTGCCGGTGCTGAGCCAGAAGAGGGACACACACCGCACGGTGATCTTCTCCGAGGTGGGCGAACCGGGAATGCCGCCCGCGCCCATCCCCAAAGCGGAATACGCGGCTTACAACAAGAAGCGCTCGGCGGAAGACATGTTCTGGTTTATCGAATATACCACCCGCGGCCGCTGTGCCATGATCCGCGAGGATGGTTGGAAATACTGCTTTTACAACGGCGATTTGGAAGAGCTTTACCACTACGCCAGAGACCCGCTGGAACTCACCAATCTTGCCCCGGACGCAAAACACCAGGTGCGAAGGGAAAGCATGAAGAAGAAGCTTTTCGGACAGGGCTTCGTCGGCCTTGGCTCGCCGAAGATACCAAGATAATCAACCCATGAACCCCTTCTCATGGGAATGGCTCGCATCGGATTGCCGAATGACCGCAGGGAAAAGGTGCTTCCGCGTGTCCTGATGAAAAAGCGCGTCACATTAAAAGTTCTGGCCGAGAAAACCGGATTCCACGTGACGACGGTCTCAGGCGTTCTTCGTGGAAAACCGAACTTTAACCGAAAGACAATCCGAGTGATTCATCAAGCGGCCAAGCAAATGGGATATGTGCCCGACCCGATGCTTTCCGCCTTGGCGGCCTACCGCACGGAGATCAAAAAAACCGCGTCGGGAAATACGCTGGCCTGCATCGGGCTAGGGCCGCGGGAAACTTTGGCCGACTGGGGATTCGAACTGGTCATGCCGGGAATCCGCCAAGCGGCCAAGCAGCAGGGTTATGAGGTTGAGTTTTTTCCGGCCAATCCAAAGGCGATGAGCTGGAAGCGGATCGGCGATATTCTTTATCACCGCGGGATCAAGGGGATTATTTTCGCGGCGGGTCCCGATCCCGATATGAAAATCCCGGATACCTTTCCCTTCGAGCGGTTCAGTGTCGTGGCGATCGAGGACTGCATTGTTCAGCCCGCATCCATTCATCGCGTGATGAATCACCGATCCAGAAATGTGGTGCTGGGTATCGAACGGTGTTTTACAGCGGGTTGTCGCCGAATTGGAATGGCCACGTTTGCGGATCGCGAAAAACGGCAACATCGGGCGGAGACTGGAAGTTATTTGGGTGCGCTGGCCCACTTCGACCTCGACAATCGCATCCCGGTTTTTTCACCCGAGAGACTGGTGCCCGCGGAGCTACTCGCTTGGCATGCGCAGCACCAACCCGATGCCGTCCTCTGCAGCCACCGCGACTTAGCGGACTGCCTGATGAGCGCGCGTTCGGTGGGGGTTCCAAAAAAGACTGCGGTGGTCCATTACCATATGGTGCGCGAGAATGAGCCCTACGCGGGGGTGCGCACCCAGCACCAAGATATCGGCGGAAAAGCCGCCGACTTGGTCGTGGCCATGATCAATCGTTGGGAGGTCGGGCTGCCCCAAAGCAATATTTACCTGCAAGTGCCGGGAGCCTGGAAATCTGGTGCCACGTTGAGGGAAAAACGTGTGGGGTGAAATTCTAATGTTAGAATGACAATTCCCCTGTGATGGAATAGAAGTGCGATTACTTTATTTGCCATGGATGAGTTCCCCTCGCGAAAAAACCCACCCTACGCGCATCTCCGCTTTCCCCCGAGTCCAGCGGCTCGGCGAGACCGGCATCAGGAGCAACTTGCCGGCCTTGGATTGACCCATGAATCAAGTCGGACTTTTGACCGAACTATTTCGAATGAAATACTCCGAACCGCCGCCCAAGCTCATGGACTCCATGACAGGCACCACCAAAACATCGGTTGGCCTCACCACCTTGCCGTGGATTTTGCCCCGTTCAATTGCCCTGCCATAAGGAAAGGCTCTTGAACAAAAAGTTCGCCTGGTGGGCCGGTTGGTTTGTCATCGCTGCGCTTTGTGCGGATGTCGGCAGCGCAGATCATGGCAGCGATACTCGTCCGAACATCCTCTTCATCCTGACCGACGACCAGCGCTGGGACGCCATGGGCGTTGTCCAAAAGGAGCAGGGCGCAGCGGCGCGCTTCCCCTGGCTGCAGACCCCCAATATGGACCGGCTGGCGGCGGACGGCGTCAGGTTCCGGAATGCCTTTGTCGTAAACTCGCTCTGCTCGCCGAGTCGCGCGACCTTTCTGACGGGCCAGTATGCCTACCGCCACGGCGTGCTTGGTAATGCCGAGGATTTTCCGGTGAACCATATCACCTGCGCCTCTTTGCTGACCGCGGCGGGCTATGTCACGGGATATTTCGGCAAGTGGCACATGGGCGAGCAGCGCGGCCAGCGTCCGGGCTTTACCACCTCGGCGAGTTTTGTGGGACATGGCAAATATTTCAACTGCCCGTTTGAGGTCGACGGCGTTCGCCGCGAAACCACCGGCTGGGTGGACACGGTGGTCACGGACTTCGCCATCGACTTCCTGAAGCAGAACGCGGGCAAGCCGTTCTTCGCCATGGTCGGCTTCAAGACGCCACACGACCACCGCGAGCCTCGCCCGGAAGATGCGGCCGCCTACCCCGAGGTGACGACCGCCGTGCCGGTCAGCGCGAATTGCGTCCCGCCATTCAAGCCGGAACAGGCCAATCCCGGAAAAATCCCCGGAAAGCAAGTGCCGTTGCAGCCTTACGACCGGCAATATTTCCAGACGCTGAATGGCGCGGATTACAATCTGGGCCGCCTGCTGGACACACTGGACGCGCTTCATCTGAGCGAGAACACCATGGTCATCTACACTTCGGACAACGGTTATTTCCTGGGCGAGCACGCCCTAGGCGACAAGCGCTACGCGTATGATGAAAGCCTGCGTATTCCCATGTTGCTGCGCTACCCGAAGCTGGGGCTGAAAGGCAAAGTCATGGACGATGTGGTGCTGAATCTGGATTTCGCGCAGACCGCGCTAGATTTTGCGGGATTGCCCGCGGATGCCGGCATGCAGGGACGCAGTTGGAAACCGCTGCTGAGCGGTGCGGAGACCCGTTGGCGGGAGTCGTTCTACTACGAATATTTCCTCGATACGAAGTTCCCGAAAGAGACGCCCTGCCAAGCTTTGCGCACGCCGACCGCCAAGCTCATCATCTACCCGGGTCACGAGGAGTGGACGGAACTTTTCGACTTGAAAAATGACCCGCATGAAACCCGCAACCTTGTGAACGAACCCGAGTTTGCTGCGCTTCTGGCGCAAATGAAGACTGATTTCATCAAGGCACAACAAGCCGCCAAAGCCAAATCGCCATAACACCTCTTCTGCCAAATGTCTGACATCCCAAAAACGACACCGTGCGTTGCCTCCTTGCCTGGGTCGAATCCCGACGCTGCCGGCGCCACCGGCAAGTTGCCGATGGCCTCGAAGCTGGCCTACGGGCTCGGCGGCTTCGCCGAGCACAACATGAACAACACGGTGAACAGCATGGCCAATCCCGTGCTG
>CAMATE010000212.1 GCA_945861075.1 Akkermansia muciniphila | reverse complement strand
GTCGGGCCAATCCACGGCTGCCACCCCGCCCTCCACGGCTCCCTCCAAACCTCTCGTGCTGAAGGTGCGCAATGTCGCCATCAAGGACGGGTCGTTTCGGATGAACACGACCACCCCTCAAGGCGGACAACAGAAGATGGAAGTCTCGGGCATCAACGTCTCCTTGGATCAGTTGGCCAATGGTGCCACCACCCAACTCGGCTTGGGCGCATTGCTGGCTGTCTCATTGCCGGACGGGGCCTCGCTGAAGGGTAAAATCGGCGGAAAGTACGACATCGCTCTCAACCCCGAGTTGTTGCCCCAAACGGTGGCGGGTTCCCTCCGCGCCGACATCCTCTCTGCCTCCGGCTCACTCAAGGATGCCAGCGGATTTTCCGCCGCCCTCACCGTGGACAGCTCTGCGAGTGAACTGCGCCAACTCAAATTGGCGTTCGAGCAAGGCGGGCAATCCTTTGGATCCGTGGTGCTGAGTGGGCCCTTTGATTCGGCCAAGAAAGAAGCTCAGATCCGCTACCAAATCGCCGGCATCGATCGCCGCGTCCTCAAGGTGGCTGCACCGATGCTTCCCTACGATCTCGGACGCACGGCCATCAGCGCCGATGGGCGTGTTGACCTGCTCCAGCAAGGCAAGGTGGTGGCCTCTCAAGGCCGCGTCACGATCGGCGACCTGAGCCTCATGACAACGACTGGCGACAAGACCCCGGAGCTCCAGATTGTCACCGAGTACCGCGCCACCGTGAATCAGGCCGAACAGTCGGCCAAATTGGAAACGCTCGGGTTGACGGTCACCCAAGCCGGGCGCGCTCTCATCAACGGCGGTCTCGATCAACCGATGTCCCTGTCCTGGGCCAAGGCGGCTCAAGGAGTCCCGGACTCCACCTTCAAGCTGTCGATCAACCGGTTGGAAACCACCGACTGGAAGGCGTTGGCCGGCACGAACCTCCCTTCGGCCACCGTTTCCGCACAACTCACGGTTCGGGCCACTCGTGACGGCAAGGATCTCCAAGCGACGCTGCAAACCGCTCTCGACGACATCAGCTTGGCCGTCAGCGGTAAAACCATTCGCGGGTTGCAACTGAAGCTGGCCACCGATGCCACGCTGGCCGAATTCAAGGACCTCAACGTCAAGTCGCTGGATTTGAACCTCCAGCGATCGGGCCGCGACCTCGTGACCCTGAAGGCATCGGCCGGCCACAATACGGATCGCAAGGACTCCCGCGCCGAGTTCAACGGGGAGTTCCAGATTCCGGCACTGCTGGAAACCTTCCCCGTCGATACCGCGTCGTTCTCTGCCGGCACCCTGCGTATCAACGGAAAGCTGGATGCGAAGCCCGGCGTCACCAACTTGGCCACCGATGTCGTTCTGGCGGGATTGTCGGGCCAATTCGGCGACGTGCGGCTTCAGGACTACCAATCGACTGTCAGCCTGGTGGCGGGAATCTCGGGCAACACCCTCGACCTCCAGAAACTCCAACTCACCGCTCAAAGCGGCCCAGGCCAGGGAGGCAAGCTTGAAGCCAGCGGCCGATATGACCTCGCCCAAAAGACCGGGGATTTCGCCTTCAAGACCATCGATTTCAATGAACGGGCCATTGGCCCCTTTGTTGCGGCTGCACTGGCGCCGAAGAACCTGGTCTCGGTCTCGCTCGATGTGAACGGCAAGGTCAGCCTGCTTAAGGGCGGAGACATCGCCCTTCAAACCGACCTGGGAGTGAGCAAGCTCGTGGTCAACGACCCGACCGGATCGGTTCCCAATACGCCCTTTGCCGTTGGGGTCACTCTTGATGTGGCTCAACGAGGCTCGGCGATCGATCTCAAGAACCTCCGCATCGATCTCGGTAAGACAGCCCTGGCACCCAACCAACTGGTGCTCAAGGGCTTGGTGGACCTGGCCACCAACGCCGCGCCCAGTTCCTTGTCCATTCAGAGCGACGGCCTGGACCTGACGCCGCTTTACAACTTGCTGGCCGGTCCTGCCAAAACCAACGCGACCACGGCACCGACCACCGCGGCTTCGAAACCGGCAGCCGCCACGGCCGAACCGGGTGAACCGGCCCCGATCACGCTGCCGCTGCGGCAACTGGCGGTGGACGTGAACATTGCGAAAATCCTCCTCCGGGAAATCGAGATCGCCGATTGGAAAACCCGCCTCAGCCTCAAAGACTCGGTTATCGCCATCGACCCGCTCTCCCTCAAGATCAACGGGGCTCCGGTCACCGCCAAGGTGACGGCCAATGTCGGCGTGCCCGGCTATCGCTACGACACCCAGCTGCGCATCGAACGGCTTTCGCTGGAGCCGTTCATCAACAGCTTCGCTCCGGAACGGAAGGGTCAAATCCACGGCACCCTCTTGGCCAATGCCAACATCCGAGGTGCGGGTGTGACTGGGGCTTCCTTGTCCTCGAACCTCAACGGTGGCTTCGCCTTCACCGCCACCAATCTCAATCTCAAATTGGGCGAGACCAAGACTCCCCTCATCCGGACCGTCATCAATGTGGTGACGGCGCTGCCGAAATTGATTCAGAACCCGGGCGCGCAAGTCGGCAGTTGGCTTGGACAATTGACCGGAGGCGCGCAGGCGAAGACCGGTTCATGGGTGGATGATTTGGAGACTGAACCCCTCGATGTCATTGATCTCTCGGCGGACATCGGCAATGGCGCCGTCTCCCTCAAAACGGCCCGTGTCCAAAGCGCTGCCCTGCGCATCGACGCCCGTGGAGGCCTGCGCTTCGCGCCGGTTCTCACCAACTCCCCGATCAACATCCCGGTCACCATCGCCTTGTCCCGGAAAATCGCTGAAAAGGCTGTGCTTCTCGACGCCTCCACACCGGCCGATGCCGCCTATGCTCCGCTGCCCGAATTCCTCACCGTGAAGGGCACCTTGGGCAATCCGTCACCCTCCGTCGACAAGCTGGCTCTGGCTGCCATGGGTGCCAAGACTCTGGGACGTGCTGCGGCCGGCTTGGGCGGCAACCTCGGTGGGAAAGTCGCCGGGGCTGCCGGAATACTGGGCAACTTTCTCGGCACCCCACCGGCTGCTGCGACCAATGCACCCGCACCGAAGGGCAACCCTCTCCTCAACACCAATACGGTCAACGCGTTGATCCCGACCAATTCTCCAGCCAAGGCCATCGAGGGTCTCCTCCGAGGCTTCGGCAAACCGAAGAATTGATTCATACATCGGCGACTTCCCAGATCGGAACCCAGAAGCACCCACGATTTCCGGACCTCCCATGAACCCTGTTTTCAAGTACCTCGAGGAACACCAGACCCAGTTCATCGACTCGCTCTGCGACTACGTGCGCTTTCCAAGTGTCAGCGCCCAACCGAAGCACGCGCCGGATCTCCGTGCCGCGGCTCAATGGATTGCCGACCGAGCCCGAAGCCTCACGCTGGACACCACGGTCCATGAAACCGATGGCAACCCCATCGTGGTGGCCCGCACTCCCAAGCCCGATCCGAAGAAGCCCACCTTCCTCGTCTACGGCCACTACGATGTCCAACCGCCTGAGCCGTTCGAATTGTGGAAAACCCCGCCGTTCGAACCCCGCATTGAAAACCGCAACCTCTATGCCCGCGGCTCGGCCGACAACAAGGGTCAGCATCTGGCCCACCTGAATGCGGTCGAGGCCTACATCCGCAGCGGAACCCCGTTGCCGTGCAATCTGATCTTCCTCATCGAGGGCGAAGAGGAAGTGGGTTCCACACAGCTTTACAGCTTCTTGCCCAAGCACCGGAAGGAACTGGCCTGCGACGCGGTGGTGATTTCGGACAATGGCATTCCGTCGTTGGAATACCCCGCATTGACCTATGGGTTGCGCGGTATCGCCGCCCTGGAGGTTCGGATCGACGGCCCGTCGCGGGACCTTCATTCCGGTCTCTTCGGAGGGAGTCTGGAGAACCCCGCCTTCGCCTTGTGCCAGTTGCTCGCGCAAATGCGGGACAAACGCGGACGGATCACCGTACCGGGATTCTACGACGAGGTCGCTCCGCTCACCGCCTACGAGCGCAAGCAAATGGCCCGGATTCCGCACGATGACAAGCGGTACGCCAAGTTCCTCGGAGTGCCTGAGTTGACCGGCGAGAAAGGGTTCACGGCCAATGAACGCCGCACCTGCCGCCCGACCTTCGAAATCAATGGCCTCACCAGCGGATACCAAGGCGAAGGCAGCAAGACCATCGTGCCGGCTTGGGCCAGCGCCAAAATCACCCTCCGCTTGGTTCCTGACCAGACGCCCGCCAAGATTCTGGCCGCCGTCAAAAAGCACCTCCAGTCGCTGTGCCCACCCACCGTGCGCCTCACCGTGAAGCACGGTCACGGCGGTGAACCGTACCTCGTCTCGCCCTCCGGTCCGTTGGCTCAAGCGGCCTTGAAGGCCATGTCCGCCGGCTTCAATCGGGAGGCGCTACTCATGCGTGAAGGTGGCAGCATCCCCATCGTCGCCGCCTTCAAGAAGCACCTGCGCGCCGACACCCTCCTCCTCGGCATGTCCCTGCCCGACGACAATCCCCACTCGCCCAACGAGAAGTTCAGTCTCGAAGCCTATGCTTCCGGCATGCGGATGGCCGCGCAGTTGTGGCCGGAACTGGCCGCTGCCTGCGCATGAGCGACACACCCTCACCTATGGCGTCATCAGCGGCCAAGACACGTCTCCCGGTGATTTTGGTCACCGGATTCCTTGGCGCCGGAAAAACCACACTCCTGCTGCGCTGGCTGCGGGAATCCCCGGCGACGGGCCTTCGCATGGGTGTGGTGATGAACGAGTTCGGTGCCGATAGCGTCGACAGCCAAATCCTCGACCGCCCCGGCCTGCCCGTAGCCCAGGTCAGTGGCGGGTGTGTGTGTTGCGCAACTGACAACGAACTCGACAGGGCGGTGACCCAGCTGGCGAAGTCGGGCGACTGCGATTACATCGTCGTGGAGACCAGCGGACTGGCGGACCCGGACAACGTCATCGATGTCCTGACGGATCCGGATTTATTGGAACACGCGCGATTGCATGCCGTGGTCAGCGTGGTCGATGCACCGTGGTACTCCCAACCCGACGGTGACATTGGAGAGCGGGTGTTGGCCCGCAAGCAAATCGAGTTCGCCAACGTCCTCTGTCTCTCCAAGTGCGATCGCCTCGAAGCCAGCCAGTTGGATGCGCTGGACACGATCATCGCCGAACAAAATCCCCGCGCCCAACGCATCCGACTCCCGTTTGGTTTGCCGGACATCGGCGATCTTCTCCGCCTGCCGCCCGCCGAGGCGCGCATTGATGTGGCGAATGGCGCAGCCCATGACCCAGAGTCTCCGGCCGTCCCTCATTTGCACACTGGCTACCGGAGCGCGACCTGGCGATTTCCGGTGCCCGTGGAACGGAAGGCGTTTGAAACCTTTCTCAGCCGACTCAATCCGCGCGAGGTTGTTCGGGCCAAAGGCTTCGTGCGGTTCACCCACGCTCCGGAGAAACTCTTCCTGTTCCAACAAGTTTGGAGCCATCACTTCATCGAAGAGTTTCCGGCACTCCCACACCCGGCCGCCATGGCCGTCTTGATTGGACCCAATCTAGACCCAGCCCCTCATCAAGCCGCCTTGCGTTCCCTGTGCTTTGGCAACTCACGTCCTTCAGGATTGTCTCTCAGCGCCGAGTGACCCATTAGGACGTCAAAACCATTGTCGGACGATGTCATCGATCTCTGCGTTGAACTCAGGCCGAAGGATTCAGTCGGAAGAAAGGTGAGGCCCGACATCGAAAGAATTGACGTCGCTTGCAGGCGAGGCTTTGACAGTTCACCACGCACCCCACTAGATCTTGGGATCTATGACATTTCCATTCCGTTCCCCACGCGAACTGGTGGGAGGTATCGCCGTCTTCGGACGCATCCTCGACAAGATCCGTCACCAACACGAAAAGGGCCACCTGCCCGACGGCTATCACCTGGGACCCATCGAAGGAGGCCGAACCTTTGACGACCGAATCTGCCGTTTCCTGGATGTGAGCTTTGATGCCCTGACCCAACGTACCCTCGAAGGAGGTTCCGATGAGGAAGTGCTGGAATGGTGTTTCCTGAACGG
>CAMATE010000211.1 GCA_945861075.1 Akkermansia muciniphila | reverse complement strand
GGGACCAGCGGCTCGGCCAATTCGAAGACGGCACGATGGGCCTGGCCTTCTTGTGGATGAATGCCCCAGGCCGTCTTTTCCTGACCGTCGATAGCGTGGGCCACGGTCCAGCCGTCTTGATCAAAATCGGAAGTCGCCCGCGCCCATCGGACCTTTCGAGGTTCGGCGACACCGGCTGCGGACACCCACAACTCGACCTCGCTCAAATGGAGATTTCCGTTGTCTGGATTTCGACCGGGACCACGGTGCGGTAGTGAATCGTCGGGCAGGAGTTCCAGCTGGATGGCCCGCACCGAACCTTTGGAGGCGGTCTGCGTCAGGGTGTAAACATCCCGTTCTGGCCGGTTTCCGCTGACCCGGAAGGAGCCGTCGGGCTGATGCTCGAGCGTTGCCCCACCGGCCGAGAGGAACGTATCGGCCAACCAAGGCGTCCAAACCACCGGGCGCAACTGGCGTTGCATCGACCACTGCCGCACTTCCGCGCGGGTTTGCGAGGATTCCAACAATTTGGGATCCCCGCGTTCCAACTGACGTTTTTGGTGCATCCATTGCTGCCGCTGAACATGGATCGCCGGATCCCGATCAAAAAAGCGATGGGCGCGTTCCACCCCGGAGAACACCGCCTGCAACGCGTAATGATCGGCCTGTGGAATGGGATCAAACTTGTGGTCGTGGCACCGGGCGCATTGAACCGTGGTGCTGTTGAAGACCGACATCACCGTGCCGATCATGTCATCGCGGTCCACATAGCGGCCGAGTTGCCGGTCCAGCGTGTCCTCGCGGATGTCCCGCAGGGAACTCTCGTCCCACGGCCCGGCCGCCACCATGCCCAAGGCCACCGTGGCCTCGGGTCGGTCGGGAAAAAGCACATCCCCAGCCACCTGCTCCTGGATGAACCGCCCATAGGGGCGATCGGCATTGAAGGCCTCGATGAGATAGTCCCGATACGGCCAGGCCTGTTCCCGGATGCGGTCCTGATCGTGGCCATGGGTTTCTGCGAAGTGAACGGCATCCATCCAGTGACGCGCCCACCGTTCGCCGTACCGGGGCGAAGAGAGCAATCGATCCACCTCGCGCTCATAGGCTTGGGGCGATGAATCCGCCAAGAACCGTTGATAGTCCTCCGGCGAGGGGGGCAATCCAATGAGGTCGAAATAAATCCGCCTCAGGAGCGTCGGCCGGTCGGCCTCCGCGGCCGGTTGCAGTCCGTGACGCACCCACTGCGCCCGAATGAAGGCATCCACCGCATGGGTCGCCTTTCCGCCGACTTCGCCGACTTCGCCGACTTCAGGAACCCGAGGCGCGCGCAAGGGCGCATAGGCCCAATGCGGTTCGACGGCCCAAAGAGCCATCCCCGTCCAAATCAGGGTGATCCACAGGAACCTCATGGGAATGCCTTAATCATGACCATCTGAAACCCCATGACCAGTCAGGATCCACGGACCCATGAGACTT
Source organism: Akkermansia muciniphila (assembly GCA_945861075.1). Classification (GTDB taxonomy): domain Bacteria; phylum Verrucomicrobiota; class Verrucomicrobiia; order Limisphaerales; family UBA9464; genus SXXZ01. The sequence goes on along the minus strand of CAMATE010000211.1, from coordinate 4,662 downwards.
CTCCCCGCTCGCAACTGCTTCGGCTGGCGACTCGTCCCGGAGGTCGACTTTCTGCAAAGAGGGTACCGGGTTGATTGCAGCAGGGTTCCATCCCGACGGCCCGGTCCGAGAGTTCCACCGTTGACCCCTGCGCCGGCTTACTTAGCCTCAGAGCCCGTGAGCCGATTCTCCGCGCGTTTGTTGCTGGTGGTGACCTGTCTTTGGGTTGGGGTGATGAATTGCCCCGCGCCCCTGATCTACCGACCCGGCGAAGGCTGGACCTACGAGGCCGTGGGTGCGGGTGCGGCTTGGCAGCGCAAACGGGCCAAGGACCAACTGGCGGTCGCCCAAGAAGCCTTCGATGCGGGCCAATACCGACTCGCTCTCAAGGCCGCCAAACACACCACCAAAACGTGGCCGTTATCCGATTCCTCCGGCCGGGCCCAATACCTCATCGGTCGGTGCTATGAGGCGCGCAAAATGGATGAGCGGGCGTTCAAGGAATACCAGAAGGCGCTCACCAAATACCCCAAGCTGGAAAACTATTCCGAGATCCAGCAACGCCAGTTCGAGATCGCCAACCGGTACTTGGGCGGCCAGTGGTTCAAGCTCTGGGGCTACATCCCCTTCTTTCCGTCCATGGACCGCACGGCGAAGCTCTTCGATCAGGTCAACAAGAACGGCCCCTACAGCGAAATTGGCCCCAAGGCCCTGATGAACATCGGTGCCGCCCGGGAAAAACAGAAGGACTACCGTCTGGCGGTGCGCGCCTACGAACGGGCCGCCGACAAGTACTACGACCGCCCGAAGGTGGGTGCCGACGCCATGTACTCGGCAGGCATCGCTTGGAACCGTCTGGCACGCCGGGCTGAGTACGACCAGTCCATCGCCGGCAACGCCATCAACTTCCTCAATGACTTCAAGGCCCTGTATCCCGATGACCAACGGACCGATGAAGCCACGAAGATCATCGCTTCCCTGAAGACCGAGCAGGCCCGGGGTGCTCTCAAGACCGCGGAGTTCTACGAAAAGTACAAGCGCTATCAAGGCGCGCTGGTTTACTACAACGAAGTGCTCGTGAAGGACCCGAAGTCCATCTTCGCGGCCCAGGCCCGCGAGCGCATCGAAGCCCTCAAGCCCAAAGCCCAGAAGCAGGTGAGCCGGTGGGCTCAGAACGATGCACGCATGCTCGAGCGTGAACGCATCAACGCCACCAACGCTCCCGCTGGCAAGACCTCGAAGAAAGCCCCATGAGCAACGCCGCCTCTCTCACCCGTTGGACGGCTCGGGTCTCGCTGCTGGTCATGACTGTGGCCCTATGGACGGGCTGTGGCGGATACTCCCTAGGCCCCAGCAATGGTCAGGCTGCCGGCGTTCGCGCCATCCGGATCGGACATGTGGCCAATGGAACCGATGAGCCCCGTTTGGCCGACACCGTCAGTCACGCACTCCGCGCTCAGGTGCATGTCGATGGCACCTTCCGGTTGGCCACCCAGAACGATGGCGACATCGTCATCACCACGGCGTTGCAGAAGTTCCAGCGCAATCCCCTGACCTTCCAGCCCAAGGACATCATCTCGACACGCGATTACGACGTGATCCTCACGGCCCATGTCAAAGCCATCGAGGTGGGCAGCGGCAAGGTCTTGCTCGATCAGGAAGTCACCGGGCGAACCACCATTCGCAGTACGGCGGATCTGGGTTCAGCCGAACGCCAGGCCGCACCTTTGTTGGCCGAGAATCTCGCCCGCAACATCATCAGTCGCCTCTCCGAGGGTTCTTGGTGACCCGATCTTTCATGAAGGCCACCCATCCGTTCCGCTGGTTGACCCTCGGCGCCGTGTTGGCCTGCTGCGAAGTGCTGATTTCCCCCTCAGCAGTCCAAGCCGCCGACTGGCCGGGCTGGCGAGGTCGCTCGCGCGATGGCCATGCGGCCGACGCCCTGCCGACCCAACTGGAAACCGCCCCCAAAGCGCTGTGGCGAAAACCCATCGGGCACGGCTATTCGGGTGTGGTGGTTTCCGGACAGAAGCTTGTCTACTTGGACGATTCCAGCGGCCAGGAAACCGCCCATTGCCTCGACGCTGGCACTGGTCGCGAGCTGTGGAGCCAACCCTTCGCCGAGCAATACGCCGACGAATTTGAGCCAGGCCCCCGATGCACACCCTTGATCGATGGACAACGGATCTACGTGCAAAGCTGCTTCGGCGAATTCGCCTGCCTGTCCCTGAACGACGGCAAGAAGCAGTGGGGCTTCCACTTTCGCGACTACGGGATGTTCTGGGTCAAGGACCGCTCGGGTGGCCCCGGGGCCGCCAACCGACGGGGCAATTCCGGTTCGGCAGCCATTGCAGGCGATTCCATTTTCATCCAAATCGGATCCACCAACGGCGCCAGCATCGCCGCCTTCGACAAGATGAGCGGCAAGCTGCTTTGGAAATCCCAGGACGACCTCACCAGCTACGCCTCGCTGATGACCGGAACCTTGGGCGGCCGCAAACAAGCGATCGCCGTCACCTGCGAAGGCTTGCTGGGTTTGGACACCACCACCGGAGAAGCGCTCTGGCGAACCCCCTTCAAGACCGGTGCCAACCGCAACGTCCTGACCCCGATCCTCGACGGCAACAGCGTTCTATTTGCCAGCTACACCACCGGTTTGCGGCGGGTCAGCCTGGAAGCCGATGGAAGCCGTGTGCGCGCCACGCAGACTTGGCTGAATCCGGCCCTCAAGATCAATCTTTCCACGCCCGTGTTGGTGGGCCGGCACCTCTATGGTCATGGACCGGACAAGGATTTCGTGTGTGTCGACGCCTCCACCGGAACGATTCAATGGCGACAATCCGGCTTCAACCAATACGCCTCGACCGTGGCCTCGGGTTCCCGATTGCTGGTCCTGAACGACACCGGTGAAGTGATTTTGTTGGAGGCCTCACCCGCCCGGTACACCGAATTGGGCCGCTTCCAGGCCTGCGGCAAGACCTTCAGCCATCCGGCCTATGCGCATGGCGTTCTCTACACCCGGGACAGCCGCGAATTGGCGGCGTGGCCCTTGCAGACCTCCGCGCGCTGAGCGTTGTCTCGTCTCTGGCTGAACCGATGAAACCCATCCTCCTCGACCTGGGCGGCTTCCGTCTCCACTCCTTCGGCTTACTGGTGGCCATTGGATTTCTGGCGGGTTCCTGGATTGCCAGCCGTCGAGGCAAGTCGCTGGGCCTCGATGCTCAGGCCATTCAAGACATCGTGTTTCCCTGGCTGCTGGTGGGAGGCCTGATCGGAGCCCGCATCTTGTACGTGGTCAGCTATTGGCAACGGGATTTCGCCGGACAACCCCTCACGGAAGTGGTGGCCATCTGGAAAGGCGGACTGGTGTTCTACGGAGGCCTCATGGGGGCCACCGTCGCCGGCGTCATCGGGATTCGGCGCAAGGGGCTTCCGCTATGGCCGACAGCCGATTGCCTGGCCATCGGCGTCTCTCTCGGACACGTCTTCGGCCGTCTGGCCTGCCTGTTCAATGGTTGCTGCTACGGACGCACTTGCACCCTGCCCTGGGGCATCCGGTTTCCGGCAGATCACTCCACTGCAGGGGTTCTGGTACACCCTTCCCAACTGTACGAGGCCGCCCTCAATTTGCTGCTGTGCGGAGGCTTGATTGCCTGGCAATCCCGCCGTCGGCATGTGAGTGGGCAAATCTTCGCTCTCTACCTGATGGCCTATGCGGGAATCCGGTCCTTCACCGAGTATTTTCGAGGTGATTATGGAATCCAAAGCGCCCCTGCTGCGGGCGTGTTCACACCGGGGCAGTCCACCAGTTTGTGGATTTTGGCCGCCGGTGTTGCCTTGTGGTTTTTCCGAAAGGCCCGCCCGGCTTCATCCCCAGCGGCCTAATTCTCGACGCACTGGACCCCGAAGCTGCGTCAGGCTCAAGAGGCTGGCCGATCCCTTTCGGGAGCCACGGATCACAAACGGTTCAATGCGCTGACCACCGCCTGAATCGAAGCCAATTCGATGTTGGTGTTCACACCGGCGCCCCAGCGGGTCGTTCCTTCGGCAGTGCGGATTTGAATGTAGGCGATCGCACTGGCCGCTTCGCCTTCGGACAACGAGTGCTGCTTGAACTGGGTGACCTCGAACCGCGGCACGCCCGCTTCGGCCAGAGCGTGAACAAACGCCGCGATCGGGCCATTGCCTCGACCCCGCAAGGCCAATTCGTTCCCGGAACGGATCATCGACGCCCGGCATTCAAAGAGACCATCCACGCCATCGGCATGGAAATGGATCAAGGACCACGGAGCGGTTCGTTGGACGTATTCCTTCCAGAACATCGCCTTCAGTTCCTCGCCGCGAACCTCCCGCCCTAGAGCGTCCACCTGATCATTAGCGATGGGACCAAACTCGCGCTGCAAGTCCTTGGGCAATTCGACCCCGAACTCCGTCTCCAGCAAATAGGCCACGCCCCCCTTGCCCGACTGGCTATTGACGCGAATGACCTCGCGATACTCGCGTCCGATATCGGCCGGATCGAGCGTGAGGTACGGGACATCCCAGTGACTGCGCGTACCGGTCTCCCATTCGGCCAACCCTTTCTTGATGGCATCCTGGTGGGAACCGCTGAAGGCCGTAAAAACCAATTCGCCGGCGTACGGCTGCCGCGGCGGCACCGTCAACCCAGTGCACCGTTCGTAG
>CAMATE010000210.1 GCA_945861075.1 Akkermansia muciniphila | reverse complement strand
TGTCGACGTTCCTATGCGTGCTCCGGACCTATCCCGCTGCCGCCCGGGGGCTGTTTTCGGAGGGCATTGGGTCGATTTTGGGAGGGGTTTTAAGAAGGGAGATGATGGATTGTGTCGTGGGTGGGGCTCCGCGGGATAGGTCGTGCGCTCGCAGGGAACGTTGGGACAGGGGGAGCTTTCGCGCGGTCGCGCGACGGGAATCAGGATGTCGACGTTCCTATGCTCGCTCCGGCCCGATCCCGCTGCCGCTTCGTGGAGGGCCAAGTGGATCCAAATGGACAGTTTAAAAAGGGTAGAAGCCGAAGAAACTTACTTTGTCTGGTTGCGGAGGATGAGTACCGACGGGCCTTTCTCGCGCCAGAGGCCCTTGAGTTTGTCAGGGACCGGGGTGGGCATGTCGATGAGGGAACCGAGGACGAGATCGTCGTCGCCATCACCATCCAGGTCGCCGGTGTCGAGGGAGATCCAGCGGCCGGTGACCCCTTGGCGCAGGGTTCGGGCTTGGAAATTCCATTCCCGGACCCCGGCGGGACTGGTGTTCTCGAAATAGATAAATCCTTCCTGAGGCGTGGTCTCGTAGTCGGCGAAGAACGAGGCGGCGGCGATGTCGAGATCACCATCGCCATCGAAATCCCGGGCCACCGCGCGATACGCGCCATGCATCGGGGCCGTCCAGGCCAATTCCCACTTCAGGCCTCCGCGATTCAGGTAGAGCCGGACGCCGTGGTAGGCCTTGTGGGGTGAGGTATTGAAGTCGGCGTTGTCGCCGTTGGTGACCAACACATCCGGCAGGCCGTCACGGTTGAAGTCGGCCAATTCGAAGCCCGAATGGCCCCAGCTCGGGGGGCGCTGATAGACGAGTTGGCGACGGAATTTCCCGCCTCCTTCGTTGAGGAAGAGCAGCAGCGACTCGCGCGCCTGCGCCTGGAGGACCATCAGGTCAGGCCGGCCGTCGCCGTTGAAGTCCCGGATTTCACAGCGCAGACAGCCCGGCTCCGGGAGAATCACCCGCTCGGTGAACCCGCCGTCGGCACGCCCCTCGAGCCAGGACAGGCGACCGAGATAATTGCCGAAGGCACACAAAACCAAATCATCCCGACCATCCCCATTGAGGTCGCCGGCAGCCACATGGGCCAGTCGCGGGAGACCTGAGAGGATGGGCTCGGGCTGCAGTGGAGTGGCATTGCGGTTCACCCGAATTAATTGACCCACGGGTTCTTCGCGCGGGAAGAAGTGGCCGATGGCACCGATGTACCAGTTTCGACCGCTTTCCGCGAGGCTCACGGCGATGTTGCCCAGCGGCAGGCTGCCCAACAGACGACCGGAACCATCGAGGAAATCCAGACCCTGCGAGGCCGCATCGGAGGCGAGGATCACCCCCTGCCCGGCGTCGATCCGGACCATGGGGGTCCGGGGCGGCGTATGGCGATGGGGCGCCATCTCCGGTCGGAAGAGAGGCAATCCGACTTCGATGGACGGGGGTTCTCCGGAAGGTGCCCGCTCCGGAGCGGCCTGGGTGTAATAGGCCGCGATCTGGTCGAATACAGCCGGAGGAATCAGGGGTTTCTTCGGGAAATAATCGACCGCGAGGAGGCGCGGGAGATCGCGAAAATAGCCATTGGTCGGAGCGGCGGAAACCCCGGTGACATACCGCATTTTCGGCAGGAGTTCCTCGGTCCATGTGCGCCGATCCAAATCCGAGGGATTCGGCAAGGCATGACAAACGACGCAGTAGATAGCCGCGGCTTTGCGGCCAGGAAGGCTTTCAGTATCCAGCGTTGCGGAAGGCGCAGACGCGGACTGCGGTGCCGAAGGGGCATCGGTTCTCGCGATGCACGGGTACCAAGGAAGGAGGGCCAGCAACCAGCCCGCCATATTGCACCTGAAGTTGGGACGCCGACTCGGACTCAATGTTCCGAGACTAGGCGAATCTGTCCCTTTGGAAAGCGTCGGTTGCGGGCACGTCGGTTGCGGGCACAATAACGGACGGATCAGCGCTGAATCAGCGCCGCAATGACCCATCGCGGACGGTGCTAGCGATTTCGTTGAGTCAGTGGGCCGCTTTGTGGGCAGCCGGTGCCGATGAGTGGGAGAGACCGGCCACGGCGTGATCAGCGATCTTCAACAAACCCTGAGGGAAGATGCCCAGAACCAAGATGCCCGCCACACACGCCACGAGAACCACACGGGTGGCCAATGAAACGGGAATGGTGGAGAGGTTGGAGGATTGCCCACCCCAGTAAATCGCGCGGATGACTCCGAAGTAGTAGTAGAGCGAGATAACGACGCCCACGACCGCCACGGCGATGAGGGCATACAGCTCCGGATGGCCCGCAGCCACATCGAGAACACTCTTGAGGAGCAGCACCTTGCCGAAGAATCCCGCCATCGGCGGAATGCCGGCCAAGGAAACGATCGCCATGGTCAAGACAGCAGCCAGAAACGGCGACCGCTGGCCCAGACCCGAAAGGGCGCTGATGTCATCGCTCTCCACGTGGTTGGCGATGGCGCTAATGACCGTAAAGGCTGCCAACACCGTGAAGGCGTAGCCGCCAAGATAATACAGGATCGCCGTCGAACCGGCCGCCGATCCGGCGACAATTCCCAGAAGCAGGTAGCCGGCATTGGCAATGGATGAGTAACCCATCAACCGCTTGAGATTGCGTTGCGGGATGGCACACAGGCTTCCAAAGAGAATGGTCGCACCCGACATCACCACGAACAGGCGATGCCATTCCGCCGTGATCTGCGGCACGGTTCCGACCAGCAGTCGGATGAGCAGCACAAAACCCGCAGCCTTGGAACCGACGGCCAGGAAGGCGGTCGCAGGAGCCGGCGATCCTTGATACACATCGGGCGCCCACATCTGGAAGGGAACCGCCGCCATCTTGAAACCCAGTCCGACCAGAACGAGCAGCAGTCCCATGAGGAACAGCGCGGATTGGGCCAACTCCTTCTGCTTGGCGAAGAGGACGGCGAAGTTCGTGGAATTGGCCGTTCCAAAGATCAGCGCGATGCCGAACACCATGAAGGCCGAGGAGACACCCCCGAGAATCAGGTACTTCACACCCGCCTCCAACGAAGCCAAACGGGTCCGCTGGAAGCTGTTGAGCACGAAGAAGGTCACAGTGATCAACTCCAGGCTCACGAAGAGCAATACGAGATCATTGGCCGAAGCGGCGAAGAGCATCCCAACCAAGGCGAAGACGGTGAGAGCAAAGAACTCCGAGAGGCCGGCTCCGAATTTCGGGGCGAAATCCACCGCCATCACCACCACGGCCAGAGCCGCAAAGATAAAGAATCCCTTGAAGTAGCGGGCGAGGTCATCGACCACGAACAAGCCGGAAAAGGCCGACCCAGACTGCGGAGCCAGCGATCCCACGGCAAAGGCCAACAGGCAACCCAGGGCGGCCACCAGGCCAAGGCCTAGCGCCTTGCGGGACGAGGGCGAAACCCACAGGTCGGCCAACAGCACGGTCAGACCCAGCAGGACTGCCAGGATTTCCAACGTAATCAGCGAATAATTCATGGCTGCAAAGGCTTGGTCTGCGCTCAGTGTCCGGAATGACCCGGGGTGGCGGTGGCGGCGGCAGGAATAGCGGCCGGTTGGGCCTTGGACTCACCAGCCTGTGAAGGCGTCAGGTGAGCGGCCACGACTGCTTTGGCTGCCGGTTCAATGCGGGAGGTCAAGATGCCCGGAGATACGCCGAAGAGCACCATGGCGCTCAAGAGCATCACGAACGGCAGGCGACGCCAGTAATCGGTATCCGAAACCCGCGAAAACTCTGGCTTCTCAGGCCCCTGCAACACGGCGCGCAAAGCCCGAAGCATGGCCACGGCCCCGATGACCAATCCACTCCAGGCCGCGATGATCACCAACCACGGGAGGGACTTCCAGGAGCCGAAGAGCACGGTGGCTTCACCGGCGAAATTGGCGAATCCCGGCAAGCCGCAACTGGCCATGAAGCCCATGATCATCGCTGTGCCATAGAAGGGCATGCGGCGCAGCAGACCGCCCATGCGAGTCATGTCGAGCGTGCCAGTCTGGGTTTCGAGATAACCGCTCAAGGCGAAGCTGAGTCCGGCCAGGAGCGCGTGAGCCACCATCACCAGGACAGTTCCGGTGACACCGATGACCGTCAGGCTGGCGATGCCGAGGAACGCAAAACCCATGTGCGCCAGACTCGAGTTGCCGATCAACAGATTCAGATCCTTCTGACGCAAGGCCACCCAGGCGCAGTGAAGCAAATTACCGACGGCCAACACGGCCACCACCGGCAACCAGCGATGTGCGCCGTCGGGCATGAGCGGGATCGCCACCCGAAGAATCGCGTACAGGCCCGCCTTCTTGAGAATACCCGCGTGCATCATGGCCGTGGCCGTGGGTGCGGCGGCATAACCCACCGGAGCCCAGGAATGGAACGGGAACAAGCCCACCAGTGTCGCGAAGCCGAAGACGATGAGCGGGAAGATCCAAGTCTGGGTGCTGGCCGGCAGCGGATGGGTCGCCAGATGCGCCTTCAGCACGGTGACATCCAGACTGTTCGCCCCAGCAGCCACGTAGAACGCGATGAGGCCCACCAAGGCGGTGAGCGCTCCGAGGGTCAGATACAGGGTGATTTTGAAAGCCGCCCAGTTGCGGTCTTCACCCCGACCCCAAACACCAATCATGATGAAGGTGGGAACCAGCGCCAATTCGTTGAAGAAGTAGAAGAAGAACAAATCGAGCGAGGCGAAGGCGCCCATGGCCCCGGCGATCATGAGCATCAACAGCACGTAGAAGAGCTTCACGTGACGCTCGATGTTCCAAGACACCAGCACCGCGGCAAACCCCACGAGACCCGTGACCAGAATGAGTCCGATGTTCAAACCATCAGCACCGACGTGGTAGGCGAGATTCATCGAGCCCACGGTGACCCAAGGCACCAGCGACTCGAATTGCAGCCCCTCTTGGCCGGCATGGAATCGGGAGAAGAGGGCGACAGCGGTCCAGGCCGTCCAGGCAGAGCCCAGGATGGCCGCCAAGCGCAGCACGACCCGGAAATTGCCCGGGATCAACAACAGCAGCACGGCCGTGATGACCGGGGCGAGGATGACGGAGGTCAAGGAGTCCATGGCGGTTACTTCAGGGCAAGGAGGACAATGAGGAGCACGCCGGCCGTGAACAGGAAGGCGTAGGTCTGGATGCTGCCGGTCTGGACCAGACGCAAGGCCCGGCCGGCGATTTCCACCACACCGGCGAGACCGCGGACGGCCAGACCGGAAATCAACCAACGGTCGATGGCATCGGCCACTTGAGAGAGCAGGTTGTGGAGGGGAACCACGATGCCGTCGTAAATCTCATCGATGTAGAACCGGTTGCGCATGGCCTGCGAGAGCAAACCCAATTTGGGCGACAGCGGATCTTGCGCCGGGGATTTTCCGTACAGCGAGTAGGCCAGCGAAAACCCGAAGAGCGCCGCACCCAACCCGAAGAAGGCGGCGATGGGGTTGTGGTTGAACGGTCCAAACAAAATGTCTCCACCGTGGGCCGCATGACCCGGCTTGAAATGCCCGCTCAAGAACTCTCCGAGCGGCAGCCAAGCGATGAAGGCACTGGGCACCGCCAGGACCAGCAAGGGAGTGGTCATGCTCGCCGGGGATTCGTGGGCGTGGTCGGCTCCCTCGCCGCGAGGCTTGCCAAAGAAGGCCACGAGCACCAAACGGCTCATGTAGAAGGTGGTGAGCACCGTCACCAGCACTCCCACTCCGAAGAAGATGGGATTGGCTTCCAGCGCCACGGCGAGGATCTCGTCCTTGGAGTAGAATCCGCTCAAGGGCGGCAGACCGGCCAAGGCGGCTGTGCCCAACGCAAAAGTCCAGAAGGTCTTGGGCATCTTAGTGCGCAGACCACCCATCTTCCAAATGTCCTGCTCGTGGTGGCAGGCGTGGATCACCGAGCCGGCCCCAAGGAAGAGCATGGCCTTGAATCCGGCGTGCGTGACCAAATGGTACATGGAAGCCGACGCATCACCGGTCTTGGCGCCCAGTCCCACGGCCATGACCATCAGGCCCAATTGCGACAAAGTGGAGTAGGCGAGGATGCGCTTAATGTCGTCTTGCTGGACGGCGATGACGGCGGCAAACAGCGCCGTGAAT
>CAMATE010000209.1 GCA_945861075.1 Akkermansia muciniphila | reverse complement strand
GGCTATGAGTTGATGACCCGTATGCAAGCCCAGGCGGAGAAGTTTGGGGCGCAGGTGAAGTTTGCCACTGTGGATTCGGTGAAGTTTGGCGATGGTGTGACCGAACTCGTCGTCGATGGCGAGCCGGTCCAGACGCGCACGTTGATCATCGCCAGCGGTGCGGGCCACAAGCACCTCGATGTCCCAGGCGAAGATGAGCTGGAAAAGAAGGGCGTGACGTATTGCGCCACCTGCGACGGTGCGTTGCCCATGTTCCGCAACCAGCCGGTGGTGGTGGTCGGCGGCGGCGACTCGGCCTGTGAAGAGGCCACCTATCTGACGCGCTTTGCCTCTAAGGTGTATCTGATCCACCGCCGCGACACGCTGCGTGCTTCGCGGATCATGGCGGAGCGCACGCTGGCCAATCCCAAGATCGAAATGGTCTGGGACAGCGTGGTGACCGAGGTGACCGATGTGGCTGCCGATAAGGTTACGGGCGTGAAGCTCAAGAACCTCAAGACCGGTGCCGAATCACACCTGCCGTGCGCCGGGGTCTTCGTGGCTATCGGTCATGTGCCCAATACCGCGCTTTTTAAGGGCACTTTGGATCTCCACGAGAATGGCTATTTCAAGACCGATGGAACGGTGAAGACGAAGATTCCCGGTGTGTTCGTGGCCGGTGATTGTGTGGATTCGGTCTATCGCCAAGCGATCACGGCCGCTGGGCTCGGTTGCTCTGCGGCTATTGAGGCCGAACGCCACCTGGCTGGGTTGAACAGCTGAGGTTGTAGGTTCCGAAACGCTTGGGACTCATCGCGGCGTCTTTGTTTCATCCATTCTGACCGTTCCGTGGGTTTGTCGCCCGACTATGACCTCCATCACGCAGAAGGATTTGAAGGCTCAGATCGACGAGACCGGTCCCATCCGGTTGCTCGATGTGCGTGAGCCGGAAGAACACGCCCACTGCGCGCTCCCGGGTTCGCGACTGCTGCCGCTCTCGGAATTGGAGGCCCGGTGGCAGGAACTCGAAGAATGGTGTGCCGCCGATGGAGGCACGGTGGTGTATTGCCATCACGGGGTGCGCAGTGCGCACGCGATCGCGTTTTTGGAGGAGAAGGGGTTTACCAGTTTGGTGAACCTCACCGGTGGCATCGACCGCTGGAGTCGCGAGGCCGATCCCTCTGTGCCCCGTTATTGGTGATCGGCCCTGGGGATCGTTATTCTCCCGAGAAAGCCCACTGTAGGCCGGGTCTCCCGACCCGGCGTCCCGCAGGAAGGCTTGCACAAGCGGGCAATCCCCCCGGGCGGGCTTTTCCCCCTCAGCCTTCGAACAAATATCGCAGGTCGTCGAGCGTCAGCGACTGGGCGAACTTGTCTTCACCCAACACGTCTTCGGCCAGTTGGCTCTTCGACTTCTGCAGCGAGCGAATCTTCTCCTCGACGCTGTCCTTGATGAGCAACCGGTAGGCGATGACCGTTTGTCGCTGGCCAATGCGGTGCGCCCGATCGATCGCCTGGTTTTCCACGGCCGGATTCCACCAAGGGTCGAAGAGCACCACGTAGCTGGCAGCCGTCAGATTCAGGCCGAAGCCGCCCGCCTTGAGGGAGATGAGGAAGATCGCCTCGCCGGTATGCTCTTGGAATTGCTGCACCAATTCGCCGCGATTCTCGGTGTCTCCGGCGAGGTAATAGGTGGGCCAGTTGCGCTCGGCGACGGCTTTCTTGAGCAAGCCCAACATTTCGACGAATTGGGAAAAGACGATGACCTTGCCGCCTTCTTCCATGATGGGGTCGAGGGTCTCGAGCAAGGCTTCCACCTTGGTGCTCTCGGCCTTGGAGTCGTCTTTCACCAACTTCGGATGGCAGCAAATCTGCCGCAGACGGAGCAGGGAGGTGAGGAGGTTGAAGCGGTTCTTGTTGAGCTGCGAGGCGGTGTTGATGCCTAGCAACATTTGTTGGGCCCGCTTGAGCTCGGCCTTGTAGAGGGTCTTTTGTTCGCCCTCGAGTTCGCACAGCAAGTCTTCCTCGATGCGCTCGGGCAAGTCCTTGGCCACTTGCATCTTGGTGCGCCGCAGCAGGAACGGGCGGACGCGTGCGGCAAGCCGGCGGCGGCAAAAAGGGTCTTCCTTGGCGTCGAAGAGTTTTTGGAAGTCGGCCCGATTGCCCAGAATTCCCGGCATTGCAAACGCCATCAGGCTCCAGAGATCCATGAGCTTGTTCTCGATGGGTGTGCCGCTCAACAGGACCCGGTTTTTGGCTTCGATCCGGGTGGCGATGAGGGCCGTGACGGATCCGGGATTCTTGATGTACTGCCCTTCGTCGAGGATGACCGCCAGGAATTCGGTGCGGAGCTTCTCGCCGACCGAGCGCAGTTGGTTGTAGTTGATGATGTGCAGGTCGGCCGATCCGGTCTGCGTGGGCAGCGATTTCATGTCGTCGCTGCTCCAAACCCGGGGGCGGACGCTCGGGAGGAATCGGGCGGTTTCCGAGCGCCAGTTGTCGGCGACCGACTTCGGGCACACCACGAGGATCGGGGCCGGTTTGGCGTATTGGCCTCGCAGCCAAGCGATCCAAGTGAGGGTTTGCAGGGTTTTGCCCAAACCCATGTCGTCGGCCAAAATGCCGCCGAAGCGGTTGGTGCTCAGGTAGGCCAAGAAGTGGAATCCTTCTTTTTGATAAGGCCGCAACTCGGCATGAATTTCGGTCGGCACCTCCGGCGTGACGCGGGTCTTCAGTTCAGCCGCACGGCGCTCCACCTTCTGATAGCTCGCCTCCGACAGGAACTGGCGGGCGGCGGGATCGGCCAATTGCAGGGCATGCAGACGCTGTTTTTCTGAACTGAGCTCGTGGGGATTCAACCCCAGTCGGGCCAGTTGCTCGTCTTCCTGCGCCGACAACTTGAACTCCAGTTTGCGCCAACCCTTGTTCGACAAGCGCACCCACTTGCCCCGGGCATTGAGCAGGATCTTGATCTCGTCTTGGGTGAGCGACGTGTCTGAAACGTCCACGATCACCGACAAGTCGAACCAGTCGATGCCGGATTCCTGAACCTCGAGCTTCACCGTGCCCGAGACCTCGGATTTGAGGAACGAGGTGAGCTCGCCGCGCAAATCCAATTCGAGGGACAGGGGGAGCGACTTGAGCCAGGGAACGAAGCGTTCGGGAAATTGACGGGTCACCTTCGCGGACCAGCGCTGACGGGCGAAGTCCCAACGGAAACCGGATGCATCGAGACGGCGGGCCGCTTCGACCAGGGCGGAACGGTCGAACATCCACAGTGCTTCCGCAGAGTCTGCGCCGCGGGCGGATCCGGATTTGGAGGTCGGACTGGCTGAGTCGGGTGTTTCGAGTTCCGTCCAGGCGGTGCCGGTCCAGCGTTCGACGGGTTGGCCGTCCGGGCGCACGGCCAGGAGGTCCATGAAGCAGAACTCGTTGTCATAGCCCACGATGGGCTGGACCAATTCGGCTTGGATCCGGGGCTGGAGCGGGATTACCGCCACCTTGGCGGACAGTCGCGGCGGGAGCGCCAATTGGAGGTGGGAGAGGAATCGGACGCCGGCCTGGGTTTCGAGGGCTAGGGCCGGAATGCGGGTTTCCAGCGCGGGGTCCAGGGCACGGTCTTCTGCGGGCGGTCCGGAGTACAGGGTGTCGGGTGTCAGGTAGAGAGTCGGCCGGCCGTGGAGGGTCAGGAGGAAGGGCGGCACAGGCTGGCCTTCGCCCGTGAGCAGGCGCAGTGAATAGTCGGAAAGGTCGTCGGCCGCGTCACTGAGGGTCCAGCGGAGAGGAGATTCCGGCCGGTTCAGGGGTTCGCCGGCGGCTCCCACGATGAAGGGATGGAGGGCGGGCAGGCGCAGCACCCGGTTGAGAAACAAGCGCGTGTTCTGATCGTGGTAAAAGAGTTCGATGGGATAACCGTATCGAGCCCGCTGGGCCAGCGGTTGCCACAGTAGGGCGACTTCGGCCAGGAGTTCGGTCGCGTGCTTCTCGTCGAAGTCCTTGAACTTGCCCGGCTTGATCGGAGCCCAGGTGTCCGCCCCGGCCTTGCGCCATTCAACCAAGGCCTCCTTGGCGTCGAGCCGAAGGCGGAGTTCGATTTGACCGCCCGGCCGCGCATCCTCGGAGGGGCCGAGTTGCAGGTTGGCTAACAGGGTTTTCCAGCGAGTCACGTCGCGTTCCCGTCGGTGGGTGGCCACGGCGAGGCGGGCTTCGTCGGGTTGGGTGACTGATTTGAGGAAAGTCGGGATGGCTAGATTCCGCTCTTCAGCCAAGACGGCGATGTATTGCCAGAGTTCCCACGAAGAATGCGGCGGAATGCTCCACAAATCGGCCTTTTGCCAAGAGCTTTCGCTGATCAGAAAGCCGAGTTCCGAGACATGACCCAAGGTGAGCACGGTGCCGCTGCGGATTCGGGCAAACAGGCTGTCGATGAGGCGGGTGGTCTCGATTTCGGCGGGCTTCAGGGCGCGACCCAGATTCGTGGCAACCCGACCGGCGAACTCGCTGGCCGCGGTGTCGGTCGGAGTTTCGACCGGCCGGTCAGGGATGCTCGCGGTGCGACTTCCCGGGCGCGTGGCCTTTCGGGGAGTGGGGCTAGCGGCTTCGGCCAGCGGACGGGCGGGGGGCTTGGCCTTGGGTTTCATACGGGCAACACGTCCGGATGGTGCATCGTGTGCTTCTGATCGCAAGGCTGGGACCGATTCGTTGAGTGGGTCCCAGTCCAACGCTTTGGATTCGACGCTTTGGGCTGTTCGATCGCTGCTCGGCACGGAAGTCTTCGGGCCGGATGCTGTCTCGATGGTTTCGCCGTGTGGTCCGCTGGGTGGTCGCCCTGCTTTTGTTGCCGGTCAACATGGGCGTGAGTTGGGCTGTCTGGGATGTGGCGCGATCTTCCGTTTCCGCGAGCCCGTTTTGGGTGCCGCTGCTGGTGGGGTTGGGAGTTTGGGTGGTCTTCTATTTGCAACTGCCGAGACCCATGTGGCTGTATGTGCTGGGGCATGAATTGACCCATGCCGTCAGCGCCTGGATGTGCGGGGCTAGGGTGCAGTCCTTCAAGGTCAATAGCCGAGGCGGTGAGGTCCGGGTGAACAAGAGCAATGCTTTCATCGCGTTGTCGCCCTACTTCCTGCCGATCTATTCCATCCTCTGGTCCCTGATCATGGGTTTGGTGCATTGGCGCTGGGGCCAGGCGTGGTGGGTGATGCCCCTGTATCAGGCCGGGTTGGGGCTGACCTACGGCTTCCATGTGACCATGACGGCCGTCATCTTGCGCATTCGACAACCCGACCTGGTGGGGGAGGGGTTCTTGTTCTCGGGTTCCCTGATCTGGCTGGGCAATGCGCTCATGCTCTTGGTGGGCATGGCCTGGCTGGCAGACCGGCCTGGAGTCGGGACCGCCCTTCGGTGGGCTACCCTTCATTCCGGCGATCTTTACCGCTGGAGCTGGCTCTGGGTTGAGCAGTGGATACGCTGAAGGCGATCCTGGATGACGGTGGATGTCGCCAGGATCGGCTTGTCTGCGGGAAACTCGGGCGCGTTGTGTCGCAAATGACGCTTGAATAGTCCCATCCGCCGGCGAGAAGCTTCGAATCCTAGGTACGCATGAATCTTGGCGATATTCTCACCACACGGCAGATCGTTCCGGAACTCGCGGCCAAAAACCGTTGGGAGGCCATCGATGAGTTGATTGGTTGCCTTGTTGCAGCCGGGAAGGTGCTTCCGGAGCATCGCGATGCCATCACTGCGGTCGTCAAAAAGCGCGAAACCTCCATGAGCACGGGCATCGGTTTCGGTATTGGTATTCCCCACGCCTCCACCGATTTGATCACCGAGGTGACGGCCGCGTTTGGGCGTTCCCGCGCTGGTGTCAGCTTCGATGCCTTGGACAACCAGCCGGTGCATTTGGTCACGTTGTTCCTGGTGCCTGCCGGGCAGTTTCAGCGTCATTTGCACACCTTGGCGGGCATTGCCAAAGTGCTGCGTCGCGATGATTTTCTGAAGTCCATCACCCAGGCGCCGGATGCGGAGTCCATGGTGAAGATGATTCGTGATTTCTCCGAAGGTCTTCGCTGACATCGGTCTGGCCTTTCATTCCGAGTCCGACATTTCCGTCCCATGTTTCATTCTGTCATCGAATCCCGGCTGCGCGCCGCGGTTTCTGCCCTCGTTCCTGCCGCCGAACCGGCCACCATTCAGGTGAAGCCGGCTTCGGAAGCGCGCTTCGGAGATTTTCA
>CAMATE010000208.1 GCA_945861075.1 Akkermansia muciniphila | reverse complement strand
AGGCCGCGCCACAATATCGATGCCTGCCTCGAGCACATCCTCGCCCTCAGTCAGCTTGAGATCGGCGCGACCACCGCCGAACATCTCGGTGAACATGGCCTGGAAGTTGGCTCGGATCTTCTCGAAGGTCTCAACGAAGAGACTCTTGGTCTCGGTGTTGATGCGGTTGATCACTTCCACCAACTCGCTCTTGGCCTTCACCAAATCATCGTACTGAGTCTGGAGGAAGGTATGCCGCTGTTCGGATTCCTCGTACTCCTCGATGGCCACCAAGTTGACCGGACCAATGTCATCCACCTTCCGCTGAAGGGCCTGAATTTGGGCCGCCACGGCGTCCCAATCGGTCGTCCAGCCTTGCTGATCCATGACATCCATGGGCACGACCTCGACCTTCGACAAGCCATCGTCGGAAGGCAGGATGCGCAGTCCTTCGGCCCGGATCTCTTCCAAGGCCACCTGGTACTTTTCCTGAATGCGCGTCCGTAGGTTTTCCAGCGTGAGGGTCTTCTGAGCCAACTCCACCTCGATCTGGCCCCGTTGATTCTGGAGTCCGGCGACCCGAGCCCGGCGTTCCTTGAGCTGTTCTTCACGGCCCTGAATCTCGCCTTCCTGGAACTTGCGATCGCCCAGCAACTGGTTGATTTGATCGGCCAGAACAGCCCGCTCGCCCGCGAGTCGCTCAATCTCACGTCGGCATTGTCCGATGCCCGCTTCGAAATTGGCGCGACGATCCTCGAACTGCCCCTGCTCCGTCTGAAGCCGTTCGATGGCCGCACTCAACTCACGGATGCGCGTCTCCAGCGGACCGCGTTGACGCTGGTGGGAGGCCAGCAACTGCTCCTCGGTCGCGAAGGCGATCTTGGCGTCGTTGAAAATCTGACTCGCCGCATCACGGCGGTTCCGCAGGTCTTCCAAGCCCCCGCTCAACTCAGCGACTTGGGTGGTCGCGTACAATTCACGCTGTTCCCATTCGGCCACCTGGGCGGCGAGAGATTCCCGCTTTTGAACATTGCCCGCTTCTTGGCTGGCGAGGGTCTCGAGATCGCGATCTACCTGAGTCAACCGAACCTCCAGCGAACGCTTGGCCGCCTGAAGCGCATTGAACTCACCCTGACGGGTCGCCACGGCGACTTCCTGTTGGCGCAATTCGATCCGAACTTCTTCGAGGCTCACCTGAAGGGCGGTCTGTTCGGCCTGAAGGGCGCCTTGCTGGCGACTGGCCTCAGCAATGCTTTCCTGCAGCACTGTAATCTCCGCCTGGAGTTCCGCGATCTGGTTCTTGCGTCCCAGGATGCTCGCCGGCGCCTTGCCGGATGCGCCTTGAGCACCGCCCGTGAACACGCCCAACCGATTGAGGATCTCGCCGGTGGGAGTGACAAAGTCCCAGCCAGTCCAGGCGCCGGCCGCCAGGGCTTGGGCCACGGTCAGGTCGGGCACGATGAGCGTGCGCCCGAGCAAACCGGCCACCAAGGGCGACACCGAGGCTTCGGCTTCCACCACCGACAACGCCAAAACCGCGCCATCCGGCAACGTTGTGGCTGGCTCGACCGGAGCCGCAGCCAACAGCGACAACGCCGCGATGCTGGCACGGCCCTTCCGATTGGCGGACAAATCGGCCAAGATTTCCGAAGCGGCCGCGGGCTGCTCAGTGAGGACAATTTGCAGGTTGTTGCCCAGGGCGGCTTCCACGGCCAAGACGTGGGCATCGGACACCTTGAGTCGGTCGGCCAAGGATCCGAGGACATGCTTGCTTTGCTTGAGCGCCGCGAGGGCCCCGGCTCCGAAACCCTCGTGCTGAGTGGCCAATTGCTCGAGCACTCCCAGCTTCGAACGCTTTTCCGCCTGCTGCCGCAGCAAGGCGTCGCGCTCCTGGGTAGCCTGCACGATCTCGGCCTGAAGCGCCTTCAGCCGCTGCTGGCGCTCTTCCAAAGTCATCCGGGACGTCTGCACTTGCACCCGCTCCGCCTCCACCTGCTGGGTGAATTCGACTCCCTGCATTTCCAACCGGACGCGCTCTTCTTCGAACTGAATCTTCTCGGAATTGAGCTTCTCCAAACGCACCACGTTGCCCTGGAGTTGGAGGGCCAACTGGTTGATCTCATTGCGAATACGCCCCAACCCCTGCGATGCTGAAAACGCCTCGGCCTGAGCCTTGCGGAGGTCTTCTTGACGGACCGAGAGTTCGCGTTCAACGGTCGACAGGGCATCCCGACGCACCGACTGCTCGACACGCAAACGCTCCACAGCGGCCTGAGAGGCAGCCGAGCGTTCTCCGAGCGACACCAACTCCGCCTCGGCGATGGATCGGCGCTCGGTGAACTGAACCACATCGCTGCCGGCCCGCGCCTTTTGATCGGCCAATTCGGCCAAGCGCTGCTGGTTGAAACCGATCACGCTTTCCTGGCGATCGGTCTCGGCCTTCAACTCCAACCCGCGCTGCTGCTGCTGCGAGATTTGCTGCTCCAACTCGGAAAGACGTGCACGGAGCTGGAGAATTTCCTCCTCGAGACGGATGACCGTTTCCTGGCCGACCTCGATCTCCAATTGGGAGCGTTCGGTTGTTTGACGGCGCAGGAGAATTTCTTCGGTGAGCACGTCGAACTGCCGCCGGGCCCACTGCGTCTCCAAATTCTGCAACTCGGCTTGGAAGGCCTTGAATCGGCGGGCCTTGCCGGCCTGACGCTGCAAAGAACCGATCTGACGCTTCACCTCGCGAATGAGGTCCTCGACGCGCAGGAGGTTCTGTTCGGTGCCTTCGAGCTTGCGCAGGGCCTCGCGCTTCTGCTGCTTGAAGCGGGTGATGCCCGCGGCCTCTTCGAACACAAGGCGACGGTCATCCGGCTTGCTCGACAAGATCTGGGTGATGTTGCCCTGGGCCATGATCGAATAACTCGTCTTGCCCATGCCGGTGCCAGCGAAGAGTTGCTGGATGTCGCGCAGGCGGCAGGAAGTCTTGTTGAGGAAGTACTCGCTACCCCCGTCGCGGTACACGCGCCGAGTCAGGGTCACCTCATTGAATTCCACCGGAATACCCGCCGCGCGCAATGGTTCGGCATCCACGCCACCGAGCGTGAGCGACACCTCGGCCAATCCCAACGGCCGCCGCGTATCGGTGCCGTTGAAGATCACGTCGGCCATTTCCCCGCCGCGCAGCGCCTTGGCCGACTGTTCGCCCAGCACCCATCGGATGGCATCCGACACGTTGGACTTGCCACAGCCATTGGGTCCGACAATCGCCGTCACTCCCGGTTGGAAGTTCAGGCTGGTCTTGTCGGCAAAGCTCTTGAACCCGAGAACGGTCAGGTTTTTGAGGTACATCGCCGGGCAGACTGGAAAAGCCAACCCCCAGCTGGCAAGCCGGAAGCCACAATCCCTAGTGGCAAGTTGTTCACAACCCCACAAGATAAAGGGGTCCATTGTGAATAACTGCCTATCGGAACGGCTTGACTCCTTCTAACGACCCGAAAGGCGCTATTCAGAACCAAACGGCGTAGCCTCACGCAGGACGTTGGCAGGAGTCCGGATCAACTGCCCCGCCCGCATCACAATGAGGTCGGTGCCGATCTGGATGGCTATCTTCCGGGCTTCGGTGGCTCGCCTCATGGCCGCAACCGATGCACGGAGATCGGGATCTTTGGCTTCTCAGATGCCTTTCACGGAGATTCGTTCTCTGCCCATTCCGTCAACGAAGTACTATTCCCTGCACTGTTCTATATTACCTTTACCAGGCATTGAAAATCAGGGCCGTGGATTGTCTCTATCAATCCCATACGTAGCGTTCGTCGCAGGCGATACCGTATTTTTTGAGAAAGTCACGGTACTCGTCCTGAAACGAGCGGGTCCGGTGATGTTCTTCTTGGTTGTTGATGTAAACGATCAGGCTCTCCTTCTGGCTTATTCCGATTGAGAACGCTCCATAACCGAGTTGCCACGAAAAACGATTGAACTGGGGGCCTTGGGTTTTCAGCCATTTGCTCGAGGCGGCTTTAGTCTCTTTGACCAAATCAGCTACGGACGTGGTACGTGCAAGCCGAATGGCCAAATGAACATGATCGGCCGGGCCACCAACCTGATAGGCTTCGCAATCACATTGCCGGACAGCACCAGCGAGAAAAGCGTGGGTTTTGTCCCGGATGCTTGGCTCCAGCCACGGATGCCGATCGCGGGTGCTCCAAATCAAATGGATCAGGATATTGGAAAGGGACTGTGGCATGGTGAGGTCGCCGGTGAGTTCATGCCCCAACGGGGCGTCGCATACCAGCCCAGGGTGCAACCCTGGGAATAGGACGCAAAAACAATGCGTTCTGAAGGAACGCCGCAGCGGAACAACGCCGGTCGACGATCCCGGAATATGCGGCGTTCCTTCAGAACGCGAGATGTGGGGTCTTCGGGTCCCAGGGCGTTGCCCTGGGCTGGTATGCAATGCCCCGTTGGGGCATTCCGAATCTGACGACCTGAGTTCACCTTGGATGCATGACCCCATTGGGAAGTCAGCAATCCAACAGCCAACGTCCACCTTGGATGCTCGACCCCATTGGGGCATCGGCAATGCATAGGTCCGCGTATTTCTTGAGTCCTCGTCCAGTGAGCGCATCCGAAATCCAAACCGAAATACTGGGTGGACGACGTCATCATCAATAAACCAACGGGGTGTCTAATGTAGGGTGCAGTGCGACCGCCCCTTCCCAAGGATCGGGCCGGAGTCCACTCTCTCGGCATGAAGCTGATCGGTGTCATCCCTGCGCGATACGCCTCCACGCGGTTTCCGGGCAAACCGCTGCACCCCATCGCCGGAATTCCTTTGATCCAACGGGTGGTCGAGCGGTGCCGATTGTCCCCCGCCCTGTCGGAGGTCATCGTGGCCACCGATGACGAGCGCATCGCCGCGTTCGCCCGCGGATTCTGTCGCGTGGAAATGACCCGCGCTGACCACCCGAGCGGCACCGACCGCATCGCTGAAGTCGCTGCACGGGTCCAGGCCGATGGGTACATCAATATCCAGGGCGATGAACCCCTGATGGATCCAGCCGTCATCAATGCCGTGGCCGAGGCGCTGCGCGACAGCGACATGAGCACCGCGTCCACGCCCATCCAAGACCTCGCCGAATTCGACAACCCCAATGTGGTGAAGGTGGTGACCACCGCCGGGGGGCGCGCCTTGTATTTCTCCCGCCGGACCATCCCCTACCTCCGGGACGCCGCCCAGAAACCCCTACCCGAACAACTGGCCAGCTACCCGTTCCAAAAGCATTTGGGCATCTACGGCTTCCGGCACCAAACCCTGTTGCGGTTGGTCGAATTCCCGGTGTCGCCGCTCGAAGCCGCCGAGAAACTCGAGCAACTCCGCGCGCTCGAAAACGGCTTCAGCATTGCCGTGGCCCGGGTGAACCACGATAGCGTGGGGGTGGATGTGCCGTCCGACGTGGCCCGGGTTGAAGCCCTGCTGGCAGCCGCATCGGCCTCGGCCGCGGCGCCCCACCGCGCATGAAGTGGCTGATCCCCACGCTGCGGATCTACCGACCTGAAGCGCTGAGATGCGCCGTGGCACTGGGCTTGGTCGGCCTGACGACGGCCGCCGCGGTGATCAAGCCGTGGCCCTTGGCGTGGATTCTGGACGCCCTGTCAGGCCGCTCTGGGGACACCGATTCCATCCCCCGCTGGACGCTGGCACTCCTCGGGGCCTACTTGCTGCACGGGTTCCTCGGCGCCGCCCAGCAAAGCCTGGTGATCACTCTGGGCCTGAGGGGGCTCCAACGCATCCGCCATCAGGTCTTCGAACGGCTGATGCGTTTGTCGCCCCGCGAAGTTCAGGGCAACGCCGCCGGAGACTGGATTTACCGGGCCACTTGGGACACCTACGCCTTCCAGACCCTGTTCACCCACGGCATCTTCACCGGGCTGACCGCGGGCGCCGGTGTGATCGCCATGACCGTGGTGATGGCCCGCATCCACCTGCCGCTGACCGCCGTGGCGCTGGCCACCGTGCCGCCCCTGCTCATTGTGATGCGGATCTTCGGGCCGCGACTCCAGCGAGCGGCCGCACAAGCTCAGACGGCCGATGCGGGAATTGCCGCCGCCGTTCAACAAGGGGTGGCCAACCTGTCTCTCATTCAGGCCTTCACGCGGGAATCCACGCTGACGGCCGCCTTCGACCAACAGGCCGCGGAAGCCTTCCGCGCCCGCCGACACCAACATCGTTCCGAGGTTGTGTACCTCGCCGCGGTAGCCGCCATCCTGGCTGCCGGCACCGCCGGGATTGTGGCGCTTGGATCCGGAGAGGTCGCGGCCGGA